>CAZEKX010000021.1:0-30280 GCA_964512955.1 uncultured Bacteroidaceae bacterium | reverse complement strand
CCTATGCCAATGACTATTGTACCGGAAGCACATATCGCGACAACAACGGCAATGAGTTGTTTCGGTAAAGTAACACCTTACGTACTTGAACAAGAGAGATACGAGAGTTACGACAAGATAAACAACGAGAAATACCCCACACAGTCGGAGACACACGAATACACAATACAAACCACCAATAACTCCCTCTCATTCACCGCCGACCCATCGGAGGCATACGACGAGTATCAATACACCTTTCGTAAATAACCTGTGCCACAATGCATGCAAGCAAGTTCGCTCAATTAAGCGACGAAGAGTGGATACAACACCTAACCACAGTACCACCCGAAGAGGAATACCATAGATATTTCTTCTCGGTTAAATGCACCCCGCTACTACGTTACATTGCAGAGGCACTGTTCGGCATAACCGACATAGCACCATTGTTAGGAGAGTTCTACGAACTGCTGTCGAGAGAAGAGTGGCACCTTTTACACAACTTCAGAGGAATTAATGGAGCATCACTCAACAGTTACCTGTCCCGTTGTGCGGTAAGACACTTCGTGGAACTAAAGAGAAAGAATTGCAGCAACCACAACATGTTGCATAACATAGATGCACCCGACATTATTGAGGAGTTAAACCACTTTACACCGGAAGAGGAAAAGGAGATGCCACCGGTGTGGCAAGCCTTCGAGAGACTTAGCGAACGCGACCGTATAGTGCTACGATGCATGGTCATCGACGGCATGAGCGCTTTGGAGGCAGCCCCACATATCTGGAGATATGTAAAGAGCGATAATGAGAACTGGGAGATTTTGCCTCACAAACGTGTACAAGACACCATTGCCATGCTCAAACGGCGTGCCTTGCTTACCCTCTCTTTGGAGTTAAAGAAAAGTTACTCACACGATTAATTGTAAAGATTAAAATATTTACTACACCCTTGTGAATAGATTCATAGCAGATATTCACACCCCAATCTTGGTATTACGTTACATCTATAAAAAGCAGAGTGGCAATGTCTCACGACATCGCCACCCCATAACCTAGATACTAAAATTAAACATTTATGTTTTTCTAAGAAAACATTCAAAATTATTCAGCCCAGATATCGCCCCAATCGCCACGACGGTCGTTGGACCATGAATCACCGGGATTAACAGTTCCTTCACCTTTACCTGCCGAAAGGGCAATCATCTGTATTGCATCAATCTTAACAATCTCACTTGCAGGTGCTATATAACTCTTTTTCATATCTCTATTCATCTTTTCTTACTTTACCAATACCTTTTTACCATTCACAATGTAGATGCCGGGAACTGTGATTGCCTCTACGCGACGACCGGTAAGGTCGTAAATAGCATTCACCTCTCCGTTTTCATCTTTCACCTCGTTAATGTCTGTTGTACCGGGGAAACGAACAACAACGCTGTTACCCTGTACAGGAATTGCGAGGTATGCCTTGTTCATAGCCAATGTACCTGCACCGCTAAGATAGAATCCGGGAACTCCGTTTACGGCACCAAGCAGATAATGTTGTCCCTCGGTGAGTGTAATTGCAGCACCGGCAGAGTTTCCAAGTGCATTACTGCTTATTTCTGCCTCCGCTTCACCTGCTGCAGGTTTCATTGTTATTTTTCCTGTATCGGCAGCGCCAACAAGTATTACACCGGTGTTTGCAGGAACAGCACCATCGATTTCATTCAACGACACATAACTGCCGTTGTCTGTTGCTGCGTAGGCTGTTACACCGTCGGGAAGAACGGTTGCAAAAGGAGCACTGAATGTAGCCATGCTACCCTCGACATTTATCAATGTATTGTCTGTAATATCAGTCAATACAGGGGTGTTGGCATATTCAGCTGGTTTAATCAACACCATTGATGTTAAATCATGACGACAGAATGGCGCACCTGCCTGATCGAAGCCATTACTTTTCTTAAAGATATAATAGACATCCTCTTCTCTGTCATGTCTTCTTGTATACAAACCTACATATCCAAACAACAACTCATTGGTAACCGCAATAGCATCAGTGTTATTAGTTGTAGCAACATTGCTAGGTGTTAGTTTTACTATACCAAAATCGTTCAAATATTTGTCTGCTGTTTGGTCATAAGAATCGGTATAACCCTTATTACTATTCACACCGCTATATGAACTGCTTCCCGCACCTTTATGTGCAAAATATTTACCACTGTTGTTTACAAACACATACTTATCATTGTCTGTTTTACGGCAAACAAACACTTCGGCATCTGCCGAATTTGAAGAGAGTGTTATACCTGTACTTTCATACTTTAAGTAGAATGTGGTACCATCTTTTTGCACATTCACAAATGTATATGCTTTACCATCCTCGGGCATATTTATTTCTGTGCTTGCCCACAATGCACTCTTTGCAGCATTCAGTTCAGGAAGAGTAACATTATTGTCTTGAACTGTTGTTCTATAGTTTTCTAGAACAGATGCTACAGGATAACCAACAAGATTATCAATACCTTCGGCAATAGCAAGAGCGGCTTCTTTCTCTTCTTCTGTTGCACGAACAAGTTCAAAAACAAAGTCGGTAGACCAAGTTGCAGATTGAGATTTACTGCCGGCTACAGCAGCAGAATTAACACCTCTTTTAGCAGTTTCTGTACTATATTCCTCATTTGTGAATCCCATGTAACGAGTTGCATCATTTTTCTTAAGGCACAAGGAACCATTCTCTACGCCCTCGCCTAACTCAAAATCATAGGCTGTAGTACCAATTGCAAGGAAATCCAACGCTTTATTTGCAACAGAGTAGTTTACAAATTTACGTCTACTGTCGGTTGTACCCTCCTGGCACAACCACAAAGTTGTCTCGTCGGCATCAGCCACTGATGTGTATGTTGTATCGTTAGCAGCCACATAGTGATATTTATATGCCTCTTGTGATGCATTCTTAATATAACTCTTTATGCGATAGAGTTTTCCAACAATTGGAAGATTAAATTGAGTCAATGCCGCTGTATATGCCTGTTGCAATGTAGTGGTTGCAGTAGTCAATTCTTCTGTAGACTTTTGCTCTGCATTTGTCAAGACCTCTTTTGCCACATTAATATAGGAAGTGGTAAATTCATCTATTTTAGCCTGTGAATAGCAGTTCTTACCAATAGAATCTGTTGGAGTAAGACTATTCTTTGCAGCCTCAATTCTTGTAATCTCCTCACTTAAATAGTTTTTAGCAGCAAGGTGTTTAATCTGGGCAATACCGTCTGTATCATCCGATGAAACGACCTTAAGTGTAACATCTATTGCAGCACCATCTGCCGACTGGAATTGGTTGCCACCCTGTGGTCTTATACTGTTCCAATCGCTCTTCAAACGCATACGATAGGTTCCTGCAGTTGCCGGAGCAGTAAAGTTGGGAGCATCATTACGATTATCACTACCACTTACTCCTGCACTGTTATACCAAGTACCACCACTGGTTGCAGCACCATCTGCCTGAACAGAGTTATAACAAGAGTATGATACCAAGTCTTCGAGAGGAGTATATCCATCGGTTGCATCTACCGAAGCGGTAAAGCCATCACCATCCTTATCTATATATACATAAGTATGCATCCAACCAATTGACGTACATTGCAAATCAACATTTTCACCTGCTATAGCATACATTGTAACGCTCTTGGTTAAGTCTGCATAATATGAATTTTTCTCGCTACTCGTAAGTGAATAGTTATTGATTCCGTTAGTTCCAAATTCAGAGCCTGCCAATGTAACAAAACCTACCTGACGAGTATCTTTTGTCGCAAATGCAATGGGAGTATATTTGGATTTGGGGTCTACATAATAGAATTTAAATGAAGAACCGTCATTATTATTGGCATTTGCACTATTCCAATATGCCAAGTTATCATCACGATGATTCCAATAGTTATTTTCGTTGTTATGGTCCTTGATAATAATGTAACCCGCTTGCAAGGAGTTTTCAATGTCGAACATAACATTTTCACCGGTGGTGGTTGCACTCATTATAAAACTCTGTTGATCACTATTGAGTGTACGACTTCCATGAAGAACTTTGCCTGTTCCTTCACCTTTATTGTAGAATTTAAAACCGTTTGTTATATCACCTACGATACACCACAATCCATAGTCATCGATTGGTTCGTTTTTATTTGTCAAACGAAGATAGTTCTCTGTGTTACAGTACGCAGTTGCAGTAGAAAGCCATTCACTCTCTTTCTTATTTAGTATTTTATACCATGTTGTATTCTCTGCCCATGTATCACCGGATGGAGCATCGGAAATTTTAAGCCCTGCTATGGTTGCTTCAACCTCGTATGCATATACAAATGTATAACTACCTGTCCTTATATTATATTTAGGTGTTCCGGCAGGTTCTTGTACATTTATCCATACACTGTTTTCATTGGTGAATCGTGCAAAATAACTTTCACCTTCGTAATAATAATCGTCTGAACCATCATTTGCTTTAGTAGCAGTTGAGCATGTAAATTTAGCAGCCGTTTCTTTAGCACCTAAAGTTATTGCAGCATCTAATTCTGCATTTTGTAAATATGTGCCATCGGGTTTTCCCAAATAGAATTTACCATCTCCGGCAGGTTCCCAAATGAAAATATAATCACTCTCTATATTGCTAAAGTTTGCAGGAGTGCCACTGCCGGTACCTTTGTAATATTGGTGATTACCTTTTGCCACGCATTTTAGGACAAGATAGGTGGACTTTGTTTTTTGATTTAGTTCCTCTGCGGTAAGTGGAAAGACTCCATCATCGGCACTTGCATCTGCATATTCTGCAGGCAGTGAATAGGTGTACGATTGCGCCATTGCTATAACAGAACATAGCAATAGCGAGAAAATTAAGGTAATTTTTCTCATAAATGTTTAATTTTATCTAGGTTATTTGTTTAATTCTTGCTCTTTTGAGCCATTTAGCATCAGTTACGCATTGATACTAAAAAAATTGTGCAAATATACTATTTTTAAATAAAAAACACTGATACTGAGCGAACTATTTTTATAAAAATATTTAGAATTTGTTTAAATTCCTTTAAAAAGGAGTATTTTTTAATCGAAACCGTTCAAAACATACATCATGTGCAACACTTATCAGTAAAAAACAGACATAGCCCCAAAGTTCATGAACTTTGGGGCTATGAGATATACTAATATTGTATCTTTTCTACTTCTTGGGATTCTTTATAAGGAACTCCGCTATTTGAACAGCATTCAAAGCAGCACCTTTCTTAATTTGGTCGCCTACCACCCACAAAGTAATACCACAGGGATTGGTAAGGTCCTTACGAATACGTCCCACATATACAGGGTCGGCACCGGCAAGGAACAACGGCATGGGATACTCCTTCTCGGCTGGATTATCCATGAGCACAAGACCCTCACCGCCGGCAATTGCCTCGCGAACCTGCTCCACAGTAAGAGGAGTTTCTGTCTCAATCCACAACGCTTGAGAATGTGAACGTAATGCAGGCACACGTACACACATTGCACTAACCTCTATGTCGGAGTGCATAATTTTGCGTGTCTCGTTGTACATCTTCATCTCCTCTTTTGTATAACCGTTGTCGGTGAAGACATCTATCTGAGGTATTACATTAAATGCCAACTGATATGCAAACTTCTCTACTGTAGGTTCTTCACCGGCAAGCACCTGACGGTATTGCTCATAGAGTTCTGCCATAGCCGATGCTCCGGCACCACTGGCAGCCTGATATGTAGAGGCATGCACACGCTTAATGTGTGAGAGATTTTCAATAGCCTTAAGAGCCACCACCATTTGAATGGTTGTACAGTTGGGGTTGGCTATGATATTACGAGGAGTGTTGTATGCATCGGTAGGGTTTACCTCGGGAACAACAAGAGGAACATCGCTATCCATGCGGAACGCGCTCGAGTTATCTATCATAATTGTGCCATGCTTGGTTATTGTCTCGGCAAAATCCTTGGATACTCCGCCACCTGCCGACACAAACGCATAATCTATACCTTTGAAATCGTCGTTATGCTGAAGTTCTTTTACCACATAATCTACACCACGAAATGTATATACCTGCCCTGCACTGCGAGCCGAGCCAAAAAGCACCAACTCGTCGAAGGGGAAATTTCTTTCATCGAGAACACGCAGGAATTCTTGTCCCACTGCTCCACTGACACCAACAATTGCTATTTTCATATTTTCAATATTTTATACTATATTAATATCATTATTTTCGGGCGCAAAGTTATTAAGAATTTTTTATTTATCATGTAGTACACCTGTTTTTTTACTATTTTTGCGGTAAACCGCGAACATAGACTGTACTCGCTTTGAAAATATTGGAGTAAACTCCATATTTCTCACTCGTTTGTTCACTATTTTTGCGGTAAACCGCGAACATAGACTGTACTCGCTTTGAAAAATATTGGAGTAAACTCCATATTTCTCGCTCGTTTGTTACTATTTTTGCGATATAATCACGAACATAGCAACCGGAAATGGAAAAAGATTGGTTACAACGTGGAGAATTGTTGTTGGGCAAAGAGAAACAAGAACGACTCAAACAGGCACATATACTTATTGTGGGTTTGGGCGGTGTAGGTTCATGGAGTGCCGAGATGCTTTGTCGTGCAGGCGTGGGTTCATTCACCCTTGTAGATGCCGACACAGTAGACATAACCAATATAAACCGTCAGATGCCGGCACTGCACAATACAGTGGGCATAAGCAAATGTGATATTGTGGCAGAACGCCTGCTTGCCATAAACCCTACAGTTGCAATTATAAAGAAGAATATATTTGTCGACGAAGATAATATTACGGCACTGATAAACGAACATGAGTTCGATTTTGTGGTCGATGCCATAGATACTCTTAAGTCGAAAGCAGCACTTATAACCACATGTTGGCAATATAACCGCAGAATTGTATCGAGTATGGGAGCAGGGGCTAAGAGCGACCTATCGCAGATACGTACCGGCGACCTGTGGAAAACCGAGCATTGCACCCTTGCAAAGAACCTGCGTAGGGAATTAAGGGAGTGGCGTGGGAAGTATCACCTACCGGTAATATTCAGCATGGAACAACCCGACAGCAATGCCATAAAGCCCAACCCACAGGGTGGGAAACCGATAATTGGTTCAATAGGTTACTTCACTGCCACATTCGGATGTTATTTAACAGAATATATAATACGAAATATATGATTGAGATAAAAGGTGTTACAAAAAGTTTCGACAGCCTGAAGGTACTCAAGGGGGTAGACCTGCAAATAGAAAAAGGAGAGGTTATAAGCATTGTCGGACCGAGCGGTGCAGGCAAGACTACGCTTTTGCAACTTATTGGGACATTGGACCGCCCCGATAGCGGTTCCATACATTTCAACGGTAGAAACCTTTGTACCATGAGTGCAAAAGAATTGGCAAAATTCAGGAACAAACATATAGGTTTCGTATTTCAGTTCCATCAACTATTACCGGAGTTTACAGCAGTTGAAAACATCACTATTCCGGCACTGATAGCAGGACGTAACCAACACGATGCCGTAAAGGAGGCTATGGAGTTGCTTAAACTGATGGGGCTTGAAGAACGTGCCGACCATAAGCCGACACAGATGTCGGGTGGCGAAAACCAACGTGTTGCCGTTGCACGTGCATTAATAAACCATCCCGACTTAATTCTTGCCGATGAGCCGTCGGGAAGCCTCGATAGCCATAACAAAGAAGAACTGCATCGTCTGTTCTTTGAATTACGCGACCGTTTCGGACAAACTTTTTTGATTGTTACTCACGATGAGAAACTTGCAGCCATTACCGACCGCACAATACAGATGCTCGATGGCACCATCGTAAGTTCAATTGTTAAATAACCATAAAATAACAGTATAGACATTTTACCTTTTAAACTATCGACAGTCATAAATACGAGACAAAGTATAAGTTGTCTTACTTGTTATTTTTCCAATGTTGGTATGAGGCTGGCTAATTGCCTTACGACTTTTAGCCAGCCTCATATAATCTATGATTATATTTTTATTTTATTCTTCACCAAGAGTTTTGGCAATCACAGAACGAGTTTCTGCCATAAGATTATCGACAGCATCGGAACCCTTACCCTGCAATTCTATTGGCTTATGGAATGTAACCGTTATCGGTGACCAACGCATGAATATTGCATCTTTCGGCATAATATCGTATGAGCCTTCGATTGCTATTGGTATTATGTCGCTACGTGTAAGGCTTGCAACAACAAACGCACCCTTCTTGAAACGACCTAATTTTCCGGTTGCAGTACGGGTTCCCTCGGCAAATATTGTCATGGATTTACCACTTTTGAGAATGCTTTGTGCTTTTCTAAGAATATCCTTCTGCGGAGTTGTTCTATTCACATATATATGGTCTGTTTCGGCACACGCCTTACCCAAGATAGGCACTTTGCGCAAAGCATCCTTCATCATCCACTTGAAGTTTTGATTTATATAACCGTACAATGCAAAAATATCGAACATACTTTGATGGTTTGCCACAAAAATATGATTTTTGCTATAATCGACATTCTCGCGTCCTTTAACCTTTACCGGTATAAGGAATAAAAGACACATGAAACGACACCATACAAGAGCCGGATAATAATCGCCATTTTTAACAGGTATATACTTTCCAAATACTAAAATAAGAATAGATGTAATCATTGTTGCAATTATACCTATCCACCATGCAAAACATACTTGGTAAAGTACATATAAAGGAAATAGAATTTTTCTCATAATACTTTTTATATTTGTTAAAATCCGTTGCTAAGATAGTATTTTTTCATCACATTGCATTTCTTATTAGAAATTTCTTCAAATATTCAACAGGAACAGCGCGTCGTTCTGCATAATCGTTCAGTTGTTCATCGGATATATTGCCAACAGAAAAGTATCGGGCAAGCGGATGGGCGAACATTAAACCACACACCGAAGCATGAGGGCGCATGGCACCTGCGTCTGTAAGTTCTATACCTATTTCGCTTAAATTTAATATTTCGTCGAGGACAAATATCACAGACTGATCGGGGAGTGATGGATAGCCAACCGCAGGGCGTATTCCTTGAAAATGTTCACAATTCATCTCTTCGATAGTGATATTCTCATGCGGAGCATAACCCCATAAATCAGCATCGGTACGCACCATTTTATGAAGCAGAGATGCTGCAGATTCCGCAAGACAGTCGGCTACGGTTTGTACCAACATACGACGATAGGAGTCGTTGGATTCCGGCGTAACACTCTCTTCGAGCCCGGTGCTTGTTGCAAAGAGGCCAATCCTGTCGCTCTTTGGTGATATAAAATCGCTCAAACACAGGTTTGGGTTTGTGCTATCGGTATGTTGCTGACGAAGCAGAGGCAGATGTACCCCCTCTATTATAATATCTTCGTTACTGCTATGGGCATCACAAAGGGCGAACACTGCACTTACAGTTACATTCTCACTCAGCACCTCGACTGCCTCTTTTTTCAGTTGCCCGGCAACTGCCGAAGTATAATCTTTGGGACGAATACTCCACGCATGAAAGAAATAACTCCAATCGATATAAGGAAGAAGTTGATTGCCACTGAACGTAAAAACCACCCTTTTCATCGAGAAAATTTAAGTGCAACTCCACGAACAGTATCATCTATTACACCGTCCTTATACACGCACAATCCATTTACCCATGTCTGTCGTACACTCCAGTCGAATGTCTTACCTTCGAAAGGACTCCAACCACATTGGCTTAATATATCCCCTTTCTCAATGGTATGTTTAGCAGCAGGGTCTAACAATACGATATCGGCAGAATAGCCCTTTCGTATGTATCCTCGTTTGTCTATTCCGAAGATGTCGGCAGGTGCATGACACATTTTTTGCACAATGGTTTCAATGTCGAACACACCCTCGTTGCATAATTGCAGCATAGAAATAAGCGAGAATTGCAATGTAGGTATTCCCGATGCGGCACTCAGAGCACCGCCGACCTTATCCTCTATACGATGTGGGGCATGGTCGGTTCCTATGAGGTCTACTGTTCCGTTTACAACAGCATTACGCAAAGCATTACGGTCGTACTCACTCTTTATTGCAGGGTTACATTTTATTTTCGTACCCAGTTCCTTGTAGTCATTATCGCAGAAGAGAAGATGTGCAGGAGTAACCTCGGCAGTTATCTGTTTATCACTCAAAGGCATATTGTTCGATAGCAGTTCCAACTCCTTTGCTGTACTTATGTGCATTACATGCAAACGTGTACCATACTTTTTCGCAAGTTCAACCGCTCTCTTTGTAGAACGATAACACGCCTCACTATTACGTATAACGGGATGGAACGAGACATCGGGGTCGTTGCCCTCTTGCGACATAACACGTTTTGTATTTTCGGCTATGATATGACTATCTTCGCAATGAACAGCGACAAGCAGATTTGCCTTCTTAAAAACCGACTCCAGAACATCATCACCATCTACAAGCATGTTTCCGGTACTCGACCCCATAAAAAGTTTTATACCACAAATTTTATGTGGGTTAAGACGGGCGAACATCCTAGTATTATTATTGGTAACTCCAAAATAGAACGAATAGTTTATGGCACTATCGTTTGCAGCCAACTTGAACTTATCGCGCAAAGCAATTAAATCGGTTGTTTGCGGTTTAGTATTGGGCATATCCATAAACGATGTTACACCACCTGCCGCCGCTGCGCGACTCTCGCTAAAGATTGTAGCCTTTGAGGTAAGACCGGGTTCACGAAAATGCACATGGTCGTCTATAACTCCGGGTATGAGATATAAACCGGTTGCATCTATACACATGTCGCACTTGCGGGATGTTTTTATATTCCCACGCAGGACCTCGGCAATACGTTTCCCGTTAATAATAACCGAACCTATGAAACGCTCACCCTCATTTACTATCGTTGCATTTTTTATGAGTACTCTCATTGCTCAAAATTTCAAAAAAAGCTATCTCCATTAGTCGGAAATAGCCTCGTTAATTTTTCTTGCGATCTCTTGAAACTCTTCCGGTTTCAGTTCCAATTTTGGATTGGTAAACAGCATATCCCTTTCACTCTGCATTGGCACAAGGTGTATATGGGCATGAGGGACTTCGAGCCCCAATACTGCCTGCCCCACCTTAATACATGGAAATGCTTTCTTAATACCACAAGCAACCTTCTTTGCAAAGACCTGCATAGCAGCTATCTCTTCGTCCTCAAGGTCGAAGAGATAATCTACCTCACGTTTGGGTATTACAAGAGTATGCCCTTTCACAATAGGATTTATATCGAGAAAAGCATAAAACTGCTCATTTTCTGCCACCTTATAACTAGGTATCTCACCTGCTACTATCCTACTGAATATTGTTGCCATCTTCTTTTTGTATTAGATAGATATACTTGTGATTTCGAGTGTTATCTTACCTTGCGGAATTGTTATCTCGGCAACATCACCTACCTTCTTGCCAAGAAGACCTTTGGCAATAGGAGTGTTGATGGAGATTTTTCCTTCACGAAGGTTTGCCTCACTCTCGGGAACAATTGCATATTGCATTGTAGCCCCGGTCTTGGTATTCTTAAGACCCACCTTGGTGAGCACCTGTACACTATCGGTGTTGAGTTTCGATGTGTCGATTATTTTTGCATCGGCAATAATCATCTTCAACTCACTAATCTTCATCTCCAAAAGACCCTGTGCCTCTTTTGCCGCATCGTATTCGGCATTCTCCGATAAGTCTCCTTTATCGCGAGCCTCTGCTATCTGACGCACTATTTCGGGACGTCTGCCCTCCAATTCTTTTAAGTCGGCTAACAATTTTTTGTAGCCATCTTCGGACATATAACTCATCTCTTTCCTTATTTTATAAAACAGTAAAACAAAGGATTCCGGCACTAGTGCCAGAACCCAAATCATTATATCTTTCTGTTGCAAAGATAACTCCTTTTTTGCGAAAAACAAATTAAAAGGTCTAAAAAAACAAAATTATTTCTAAATCGCTAAAAGTTTAACATTACACCTTTTACTTGTTATTTAGAAGAACATTTATGGTTTTCTTAAGGTCGTCGACCTGTTCATCGCGATACACCAATTCATTTTCTCTATTTATTAAGAAGAAGGTTGGTACATGTTCCACACGATACAATGTTGCATAGGACGAAGAGAAGGCATTATCATCGTGTACACAAATCCAAGGCAGATTCTCGGCAGATACTTGCCAAAAATGTTTATCGGCATCGAACGACACTTGATAGATTTCGAAACCACGTTCTTTATATTCACTATAAAGTTCACGCAAAGCCAAGTTACGGCTGCTTATACGAGCATCGCCATAGACGGTAAAATCGAGAAGAACAACTTTACCCTTGAGCGATGTAAGAGAAATGGTATCTCCATCGATGTCGGGCAGTTCAACATCGAACAGAGAGACATTCTTTATTTTGCTTTCCGATATAAACAGAGAATCTTGTACCGCATTTGGGCGTGTTGTTTTCATACCTTTTAATGCCACATTGTATAAATGCATGGCTCTTGTTGCATGGGGATAAATATTATTCAAACTTGTTGCAACAGCCGAAAAGCATTTACTGTCGAAACGGTTATGCAGAGGGTCGAATATAGGTTCACTGTTCAAACGCAAGAACAGAGTATAATATGCGCTCGCCTTGTTGGGACCGGGAACAATATACTGGTTACATACATTTCTTTTAAAATCGAAAATAAGATTGTATATTGCAGAACGGGTTTCACCTATGGCAGGAGAAGTATTTTTAATGAGATATGCAACCTGTTCCTGCAAAGCCCTTTCCAAAGCCTCCAACTCTTTTATCTTCACACTTTCGGGGGAGCCCTCAATTTTGCAACTATCGGCAAAATGTATTGCATCGGTGTTAACCACCACAGTCTCAACAGAATCGATGGCGATGGTTATCTGACGCCCTTTTGAGCCCAATCGAAGCCTATAGAAATCGTAACATTCGGGGCGTGGCAAATAGAACTCAAACGAGCCCTTTCCTCTTAACTTGACAGAGTCCAAGCATATAGTTTTCTCAACACCCACGTTTGAGATATAAAGCATTTCACCATTGGCATTGGAAACAGTACCCTTTATTGTAAAATGTTCTTTGGAATCACAAGAAAAAAGAGAGGATATTATTGTTGCCACCACAGCAACAAACAACATATTTATTCTAATAATATACATATTAAATATTGTAATTATACATTTTTAAAACAACCATTTATCTACGAGTGAAGCCTATTTTCGCCAAATTTTTGGCAAAGATAGTTGAAAATATGGAAAAAGATGTATCTTTGCACGAATTTATAGGATTATAAAAAACTTAAATAATCGAAAAAGATGAATGTTGTAACGAAAAATGTGGCTCTGCCCGACGGACGTATCATTACGCTCGAAACAGGCAAGCTGGCAAAACAAGCAGACGGCGCGGTAATGTTGCGCCTGGGCAACACCATGTTGTTGGCCACCGTGTGTGCTGCCAAGGATGCAGTTCCCGGAACCGATTTTATGCCTTTACAGGTTGAGTACAAAGAGAAATATGCCGCTTTTGGTCGTTTCCCCGGCGGTTTCACAAAGCGTGAGGGCAAGGCTTCGGATTATGAGATCCTCACATGTCGTTTGGTAGACCGCGCTTTGCGCCCTCTATTCCCCGACAACTATCATGCAGAGGTTTATGTAAATATTATATTATTCTCGGCAGACGGAGTAGACATGCCCGACGCACTTGCAGGTCTTGCAGCATCGGCAGCACTTGCTGTTTCCGACATTCCTTTTGGTGGCCCCATCTCCGAGGTTCGTGTAGCACGTATCAACGGTGAGTTTGTGGTAAACCCCACATTTGCACAACTCGAGGAGGCAGACATGGACATTATGGTTGCCGCAACATACGACAACATAATGATGGTTGAAGGCGAGATGAAAGAGGTTTCAGAGAACGACCTTCTTCAGGCGATGAAGGTGGCTCACGAGGCTATCAAGGTTCATTGCAAAGCCCAAATGGAACTCATGGAAGAGGTTGGCTCTACCGTAAAACGCGAATATTGCCACGAAGAGAACGACGAAGAGTTACGCGCTCAAGTTCACGAGGCTTGCTATGCAAAAGCATACGCAGTTGCAGCAAGCGGCAACAGCGACAAACATGGTCGTGCTGCGGCTTTCGAAGCAATACGCGAAGAGTTCAAAGCACAATTCACCGAAGAGGAATTGGAAGAGAAATCGGCACTTATCGACCGCTATTACCACGATGTAGAGAAAGAGGCTATGCGTCGTTGCATTCTCGACGAAGGGAAGCGTCTCGACGGCCGCAAAACAACCGAGATACGTCCCATTTGGTGCGAGGTTGGTTACCTTCCCGGCCCTCATGGTTCTGCAGTGTTCACACGTGGTGAGACACAATCACTCACATCGGTTACACTTGGTACAAAACGTGATGAAAAGATAATAGACGATGTAATGAACCAGGGTACCGACCGTTTCCTGCTTCACTACAACTTCCCTCCTTTCTCAACAGGCGAGGCACGTGCTCAACGTGGTGTAGGTCGTCGTGAGATTGGTCATGGGAACCTTGCTTGTCGTGCACTCAAGAATATGGTACCGGCAGACTATCCCTACTGCGTTCGTGTTGTTTCGGACATTTTAGAGTCTAACGGTTCTTCATCTATGGCAACAGTATGTGCAGGAACACTTGCACTCATGGATGCCGGCGTAAAAATAAACAAGCCTGTTTCGGGTATAGCAATGGGACTTATAAAGAATGCAGGCGAAGAGAAATATGCTGTTCTTAGCGACATCTTAGGCGATGAGGACCATTTGGGCGACATGGACTTCAAAGTTACAGGAACTGTAGATGGAATCACAGCCACACAGATGGATATTAAGGTTGACGGTCTCTCGTACGAGATTCTCGAAAAGGCTCTTAACCAAGCACGCGATGGACGTATGCACATCCTTGGAAAAATTACGGAGTGTATAGCAGAGCCTCGTGCAGAACTGAAGCCCCATGCACCACGTATTGAGACAATACGTATACCTAAGGAGTTCATTGGCGCAGTTATAGGCCCCGGTGGAAAGATTATTCAAGGAATACAGGAAGAGACCGGAGCAACAGTCTCTATCGAAGAGGTTGAGGGAGAAGGTATTGTTGAGATTGCCGCAACAAATGGTAATGCAATAAACGAGGCTATGGCAAAAATAAAAGCCATAGTAGCAATTCCCGAAGTAGGTGAAGTTTACGAAGGCGTTGTACGCAGCGTAATGCCTTACGGAGCATTTGTTGAGTTCATGTCGGGCAAGGATGGTTTACTTCACATATCGGAGATAGACTGGAAGCGTTTCGAAACAATGGAAGAGACCGGTATTGCCGAAGGAGACAAGATTACAGTCAAACTGCTTGAGATAGACCCCAAAACAGGTAAATTCAAACTATCGCGCAGAGCATTGTTAGAGAAGCCCGAGGGTTACGAAGAGCGTGAGCGTCGTCCCCGTCGCGAACCTCGCGAACGCAGACCTCGCGGTAACGAATAACACCCATAAACAGTCGCAGATTTCTGCGACTGTTTTTTTATAAGAAGTAGTATAATTTATATCGCCAAGTTTTTATAGAACAAAGCAATTTGGCTTTTATAAGAAAATACATATTAAAAATTTAAACAGTTTCTAATATCATTATATTTTTTTAAATAAAATTTAAATTGTTACTAAATTCATTTTGTATATATTCGCATCGAATTAACAAATTAACTTAAATAAAAGATGAAAAAGATTAGAGCAGCAATTGTCGGCTATGGCAATATAGGAAAATATACATTACAGGCATTAATTGCAGCACCCGATTTTGAGGTTGCAGGTGTGGTACGTCGCTCGGGCAACGAGAATTGTCCCGACGAACTGAAAGGTTACACAGTAGTAAAGGATATTCGCGAACTTGGCGAGGTTGACGTTGCAATTCTGTCTACCCCTACACGCAGTGTCGAGAAGTATGCAAAAGATATTCTGGCATTGGGAATAAACACCGTAGACAGTTTCGACATTCACTCACAGATAGTTCCATTACGTCGTTCACTCGACGAGAGTGCAAAAGCAGGTAATGCAGTGTCTATAATATCGGCAGGCTGGGACCCCGGAAGCGACTCGGTTATACGCACACTCTTACAAGCAATTGCTCCAAAAGGTATTACATATACAAACTTCGGCCCAGGAATGAGCATGGGACATACCGTTGCCGTAAAGGCTATCGAAGGAGTAAAAGCAGCTCTCTCCATGACCATTCCTGTGGGTACAGGCATTCATCGTCGTATGGTATATGTAGAGATTGAAGAGGGATACGACTTTGACAGAGTAGCAGAAGCAATAAAGGCCGACCCCTATTTTGTAAATGACGAGACACACGTTATAAACGTACCCTGTGTAGATGACTTGCAGGACATGGGACATGGAGTTAACCTGACACGCAAAGGAGTATCGGGAACAACACAAAATCAACTATTTGAGTTCAACATGCGTATAAACAACCCTGCTCTAACCGGACAGGTTCTTGTATGTGCGGCACGCGCTACAATGCGCCAGCAACCGGGTTGTTACACCATGGTAGAGATACCCGTACTCGACCTGTTACATGGCGACCGCGAAGAACTTATTTCACATTTGGTATAATATTTAAGTTACACCATATACAAAAGACCTTCCCAGCAGGGAAGGTCTTTTGTATATGCTCACCTTACTAAGTTGACACTCTTTGACATAAAGCATATTGTGTATTTGCTCTATTTTTAGTAATTTCGCGCTCTGAATAAAAACAGAGAAAGATGAGTGAAGATAAAAGAGCCTCGTTTGGAGGGAAACTAAGCGTTATACTTGTAGCAGCAGGCAGTGCTATAGGACTTGGAGCAATTTGGCGTTTTCCATATATCGCCGGAGAGTATGGTGGAGCCGCCTTTCTATTGGTATTTCTCATTAGCGTTTTTGCAGTTGGTATTCCTGCAATGGTAGCGGAGTTCGCAGTTGGACGAAGTTCCCGCAAGAACGCTGTAGGCGCTTTTCGCACTTTATCGAAGAGATGGAGTTGGTTGGGATATAACGGAGTATTAGGAGCATTATTCATTTCGGGATATTACTATATAATAGCAGGTTGGTCGTTGGAATATCTTGTAAGTTCAACCATAGGCACTCTTTACAACTCGCCTTTATCATTCTCTGAACAATTTACTGAGTTTCAAGGTTCGTGGCGTCCGCTTTTCTATGCTGTAATATTTATATTGCTCACTCATGTAATTATTGCCCGCGGTGTAGAAAAAGGAATAGAAAAGGCTTCTCGAATAATGATGCCGGCACTATTCATAATTCTGATAATTATGGCAATACGTGTGGCATTCATGCCCAATGCCATAGAAGGATACCGCTTTTTCCTTGAGCCCGATTTTAAGAAGGCATTTTCACCCAACACCATAATGATGGCAATAGGACAGGCATTTTTCTCATTGTCGGTAGGAATGGGATGCATGGTTACATATGCGTCCTATTTCAAGAAGAATAACAACCTTATCTCTACATCGTTCAATGTGGCATGGCTCACCCTGCTGGTTTCTGTTTTAGCAGGTCTTGTAATATTTCCGGCAGTGTTCAGTGCAGGGTTGCAACCTACAGAAGGACCATCTCTGATATTTGTTACTCTTCCCGAGATTTTCAAAGATATGCCACTGGCATCATTGTGGTCGATGATATTCTTTGTATTGGTAATGCTTGCATCTTTGACATCCACAATATCATTCCACGAAGTGCTTACCGCTTACTTTGCCGAGGAGTTCAAACTAAGCCGTAAATGGGGCGCACGTACAACATCGGCACTATCCATCGCATTGAGCATACTCACTGTATATTGTATATTTGACATCGATTTCCTTGGAATTAAAATATCAAATGTAACCTTCATAGATATTTTCGACTACTTTACAGCCAATATACTCATGCCACTCGGTGCAATGTTTACATGCATATTCGTGTCGTGGTTCATGAAACGCAATTTTATACGTAACGAGATAAGCAATTATGGGAAGTTAAAAGGAATAACTATCTCAACAATAATATTTATGCTACGTTATATAACCCCCTTGCTTATTCTGTACATATTTATAAAGAATATCGGTATTCTGTAGGTTATTCGCTGTAATATATTCGCTTTATTCTTGTAGATACAGATGTCAATATTTCATAGGGAATTGTATCTATCCACTCTGCCAACCTTGTAACAGGCAGATGTGTGCCAAATATCTCCACTTCATCGCCCTCTTTACAGTCGACTTCGGTAACATCGACCATACAGACATCCATACAGATATTTCCTACGTAAGGTGCCTCTTTACCGTTTATGATACAGTAACCTCTACCATTACCAAGTTTACGGTTTAAGCCGTCGGCATACCCTATTGGCAGGGCTGCGATACGAGAAGGCCGGGTGAGCATACCACGGCGACTATAGCCAACAGTTTCGTTGGCAGGAACATCGTGTATTTGTAATATTATTGTCTTTAGCGAAGATATAGAGTGTAAGGCAGAATCGTTACCTATGGGAGAGACGCCGTAGAGTCCAATACCAAGACGTACCATTTCGTATTGAACATCTGTAAAACGTTCAGCACCCGCACTGTTACAGATATGGCGCAAGATGCGATGCGAAAAAGCAGACTGCAATTCGTTGGCGGCTTGTTCAAAACATTCCACCTGCACCTTCGAGAAGTTATCGAACAGAGTACTGTCGCTACCCACAAAATGAGAGAACACAGAACGTGGAGTAAAAGCGTTCTGATGTTTCAACACCTTTATAAGATTAGGAATTTCCTCGGGTAGAAAACCCAAACGATGCATTCCGGTATCTATTTTTATGTGAATGGGATAATCGGTAATGCCCTCGCGACATGCGGTTCTTAACAACGACTGTAACATTTCCATGCTGTACACCTCGGGTTCCAATTTATTACCGAACAACATACGATGTGAACTTGGTTCGGGATTCATCACTATTATACCGGTGGTGATACCCTCTTTACGCAGTTCCGCACCCTCATCGGCTACAGCAACAGCAAGATAATCGACATTACACTCCTGCAATGTACGCCCTACTTCCAATGCACCGGCACCGTATGCCGACGCTTTTACCATACAAACAATCTTTGTGTCGGGATTCAATTTGCTTCTATAGTGATTAAGATTATCACGCAAAGCACTCAGGTTCACCTCTAAGATTGTTTGGTGAACCTTCATTTCCAATGCCTCCGAAATATCTTCGAAGTGTAAATCTCTGGAACCTTTGATGAGCACAGCCTCATCGTGTAAATCGTTGAACAGAGGCGACGCAATAAAAGAATCGGTATCTTTGAAGAAATAGCACTCCATACCACTTTTCAGGAAACGAGATGACTCGGAACAGATATCCTTGCCAATACCTATAAATTTCTGTACTCCACGTTTCTCCATAAAGAACCTGACAGTTCGATACAAAGAGCGCACCGTCATCCCGGTTTGCTTAATATCACCCAACACAAGAGTTTTCTTAAGGTCGGGACGGGTTTTGCACCTGCGTTCCATGAAATCGAGTGCAATATCGAGTGAAGCAGTATCCGAGTTATAACTGTCGTTAATTATCATGCAACCACGTTTACCCTCTTTTACTTCGAGGCGCATTGCTACTGGTTCCAACCTTGCCATGCGCTCGGCAATAACTTCTGGTGGCACCATAAGATAGAGTGAGGCTGCCAAACAATTTATAGAGTCCTCTATCGAAGCATCGTCGAGGAATGGAATTCTATAACTATTACCAAATGTAAGATACCTATAATTTATCGTTGTTCCGGTATCGTCTTTCTCTATTGAACTGATAAAAAGAGGACGCCCGGAATCTTTGCGCGACCATGCTATCTCACGCGATGAGAGCAAAGCCCTACTTACGCCATTGGAGAGCAATGGGTCGTCACCATTGTATATTATAACATCACAATCCTTGAACAGAGAAAGTTTTTCATCACATTTCTCTTGTAGAGTGCTGAAGTTCTCTTGGTGTGCAGCACTTATATTGGTCAGTATACCTATAGTGGGATGAATTATCTTATACAAAGAGGACATTTCTTGCACTTGCGAGATACCTGCCTCGAATATACCCAAAGTAGAATCTTCATTTAACAACCATACCGAAAGAGGAACTCCTATCTGGGAGTTGTAACTGCGTGGAGAACGTGTAACAGTATACCTACCGGCAGTGAGTTGGTATAGCCACTCTTTAACCATAGTCTTGCCATCACTACCTGTTATACCCACAACAGGAATATTGTACTGTTTACGATGATGTGCCGCTAAAAGTTGCAATGCCTGCATTGTATTCCGCACCACAATAAAATTGGCTTCGGGACACTTTTCTATATTGTCTTGCTCACTGACAACAAAAGCACGTACACCACGACGATATAACTCCTCGATATATCGGTGTCCGTTACCATGTGTAGTTTTTATGGCAAAAAAGAGGGTCTCCTCGGGAAAACTGAGTGAGCGGCTATCGGTTAGCAACCTTGTAACAGTTCTGCCCCCGACTGCGCCAATATATTCAGCCTCGACAATATTTGCTATCTGTTCAGTATTGTATTGCATCTTAAAATTTCCTTTTCAAAATTCAAGTATGGTTCTTTCTCTAATATTTTCTCTATTTTCTCTTTTGTATCATTTATAAAACCACGATATGCATCGGAACATTCATCGAAAGGACGATGCAAGAGAGCCCGGTTTATATTTTCAATATCTTTATTCAACAACTCTGTTGTTTGTTCAAAGAAACATTTACAAAAACTCTCCCAAATATATTCCACAGCCAAAGAAGATGGATGTACCATATCGTCGGCATAATACCTATAGTCGCGTAACTCGTCGAGTTGAATCTCGTATGCAGGAAAGTAGAGTGTATTTTTAGAGAAACGACGACATAGTTCGTCTATGGCAAGTAACAGTGTCGATTTACTTATTTGATTATCGTGCGCCCCATCGCGTAAATGTCTTATAGGACTCACTGTGAACAGAACCTTTACATTTGGAGCAACAGAAAGCAGATGTTCCAAAGCAGCCTGCATTGTATCGACAATTGTTGCGACATCCAACAGTTCACGTTTAAACATGGTAGCAGGTAGTTTATGACAATTTCCAACGACCATATTGTCTGCCAAACGACGATACACATAAGAAGTTCCGAAAGTAATCATAAGCAAA
This sequence comes from uncultured Bacteroidaceae bacterium, assembly GCA_964512955.1. Classification (GTDB taxonomy): domain Bacteria; phylum Bacteroidota; class Bacteroidia; order Bacteroidales; family Bacteroidaceae; genus HGM04593. The sequence goes on along the minus strand of CAZEKX010000021.1, from coordinate 9,028 downwards.
CTACAACGTTTCACTCTTTCGTGCGCCTGCATAAGCCTGCTGTTTATCAATGTCAACATTTCGGAACACTCCTTGTGAGAGAAATCGCCATGATGCAACATACTATGCCACTTATTGCCATAATATTGCAGTTCGGGTGAATTTGCGTCGAAAGGTACACCATCGACGATTCTGTTCAGAGCCGTTGCTATCGACAAGGGATTATAAAGGATTCCAAAAGGATTGACATCGGCATTAAATTTTCGCTCGATAAGTTTTGTACCAATGTTGTTTGCAAAGCATGAACCCAAAAGCAATATCTCGTTTCTATGAGATATCGTAAGCCTCTTTATGGGTAATTCAACAATTGTAGATAATTGCATGGTTTTAGACTCAGGAATATTACTCGCAAATTTAATCAACTTGTTTAAACAAGTTGATTAAATTTCTTTAAAAAATGCTATTTTCTAATCCAATATCATTTAAAAGATGTAATACCTGCCATTTTTATACTGTTTTTCACAAAACAATGCAAATAATACCCTTACTTAATAAGAATCTTAATACCATTAACAATATAAACACCTCTTTGAGGATTTTCCACTATACGACCGTTTATGTCAACCGCTGTTTTAATATTCTCATTCTCGGTTTTTACACCATTCAAACCGGTTGTATCAAACTCCTTAATATTCCGGAAGTTTTTCCATCTGCTTGTTTGATAAGCAGCCAATGAACCATTGGGAACATAAAGTGTTGTGTTTACATAATTTTCACTATCAAAAGAGGAAGTTAATATAGGAGTTTCACTCATTAAATAAATACTTACAAGTGATGTACAACCGGAGAAAGCACTTCCGAGAATTTCTGTTACACCGCGTGGGATTGTTATGCTCTCCAGCCCTACGCATCCCAGGAATGCACCATACCCTATTGCCGTTACACTATTGGGAATTTCAATACCCGTAAGTTCGGTACTATTCAATGCTCCCGGCGAGATACCCAACGTTCCTTCTCTCACTACAATATTTGTATCTTCGGGCATGGTACCTTTATAAGCATACAACACATTGCCGGCATACACAACACTTTTGGGTTGGCTTTCGTACCAACGGGTACCCTCGAAGGCATTATTTCCAATCTTTATTACATTGTTTGGGATTGTTATATTTTGAAGAAAACCACACTGTTCAAATGCGCCACTTCCTATATATGTTACACTGTTGGGTATCTCAACGGAAGTAAAACGGGAATTACTAAATGCATAATTCCCAATACCTGTAACACTGTAGGTTACCCCATTGTATACAATATTCCCAGGTATTATTATAAGGTCATAAGGCCACCCATGATTATCGTACACCTCCACAGTTTTGTTTACCTCGTCGGTAATTCTGTAATTAATACCATTTACCTTAAAAGGTATGCCTTGAGCATTTGTTGCAATCACGCATAACAACAATAATACCGCTAAAATTTGTTTAAAATTTCTCATAATTTCTTATTTGATATTAAGAAACTGTTTAAATTCATAAAATAGTTTTTCTTATATTGGAAAGCGTCATTTCGTTGTTTTTTATATTCAAAAATGTCTGTTTTTGCTCTATAAAAACTTAACGATATAATTTTAAATAACTTCTATTTTTTGCGAAGATAAAAAGAATACACCACTTTTCACCCCCCCCGAGTTAATTTTTGTTAAATACAAAACTCGTGAGATTATTTTTACCGCGACATATTGCATAAACAGCAGAACCATTTTAGAGCAACAAAAAAAGGACAACCTCGAGGTTGTCCTTTTAACTCTTTTCAGGCGCAGATTATCTACGCAAGCCAAGTTTAGCAACAATTGCGCGGTAGCGGTTGATATCGCGATCCTTAAGATAGTTAAGGAGCGCACGACGTTTACCAACGAGTGTTGTCAAGGCTCTTTGTGTGCTATAATCTTTACGGTTTGCCTTGAGGTGCTCCGTCAAATGGGCAATACGGTATGAGAACAAAGCAATCTGGCTCTCTGCTGAACCGGTATCAGTGTTAGACGTTCCGTATGTGCCAAAGATCTCTTTCTTTTTTTCTGAATCCAAATACATAGATTTGTGTTTTAAAATGATTAAAAAATTCTTTTAGCGGGTGCAAAGATACATCTATTTTTTGGAATAGCAATTCTTATGCAATAAAAAATTATGCAAATGACAAAAAAGCAGATGTTTAGCAAGTTATTTTACTTTATTACATAATTAATATAAGCGGTTTTTCGATTATTTGTTGTAACTTCGCAGCCAAATTAATGATATATATGCAGAACATTCGTAACATTGCCATAATAGCACACGTAGACCACGGCAAAACCACCCTTGTTGATAAAATGATGTTGGCAGGCAACCTGCTGAAAGAGCAGGATAACGATGCCCTGACACTCGACAACAACGATTTGGAGCGTGAACGCGGTATAACCATTCTATCAAAGAATGTTTCTATTCAATACAAGAATACCAAAATAAATATTATTGACACACCGGGACACAGCGACTTTGGTGGTGAAGTTGAACGTGTATTGAATATGGCAGATGGTTGCCTACTGTTGGTAGACGCCTTTGAGGGCCCCATGCCGCAAACACGTTTTGTTCTGCAAAAAGCGTTACAAATTGGTTTGAAACCTATAGTTGTGGTGAACAAGGTAGACAAGCCTAATTGCCGCCCCGACGAGGTTCACGAGATGGTATTCGACCTTATGTTCTCTTTGGATGCAACAGAGGAACAACTCGATTTTCCGGTGATATTCGGTTCGGCAAAGAACAATTGGATGAGTGACGATTGGCGCAAACAGACAAGCGACATTACCCCCTTACTCGATGCTATTCTGGAGCATATTCCGGCACCTAAGCAATTAGAAGGAACGCCACAGATGCTTATTACATCACTCGATTACTCTCCTTACACCGGACGTATTGCCATAGGTCGTGTACACCGTGGAACACTCACCGAAGGTGCAAATGTTACGTTGTGCAGCAGAAACGGCAACCAATCAAAGGTTAAGATAAAAGAGTTGCATACATTCGAAGGACTGGGACGCAAACGTACCGACGCAGTAAGTTCCGGTGATATATGTGCTATTGTGGGACTTGAGAAGTTCGAAATTGGCGACACAATATGCGACTTTGAGAATCCCGAACCCCTGCCACCCATTGCCATAGATGAGCCTACCATGAGCATGCTGTTTACCATAAACGATTCTCCGTTCTTTGGCAAAGAGGGTAAATATGTAACATCGCGCCACATACAAGAGCGTTTGGAGAAGGAGTTAGACAAGAACCTTGCATTACGCGTACAGAAAGCACCCGAAGAGGACGCTTGGACTGTATTCGGTCGCGGAGTATTGCATCTTTCGGTACTGATAGAGACCATGCGTCGCGAAGGATACGAGTTACAGGTGGGACAGCCACAGGTTATTTACAAAGAGATAGATGGTGTACGCAACGAACCCATAGAAGAACTTACAATAAACGTTCCCACCGACTATTCGAGTAAAATAATAGACATGATAACACGTCGAAAAGGCGAAATGCTTTCGATGGAGGCACAGGGCGACCGTGTGAATATAGAGTTCAATGTTCCGTCGCGTGGTATTATCGGATTAAGAACAAACGTACTTACCGCATCGGCAGGAGAGGCTATCATGGCACACCGTTTCAAAGAGTATCAGCCATACAAAGGCGATATTGAACGTCGCACAAACGGTTCCATGGTTGCAATGGAGAGTGGCACTGCATTTGCGTATGCCATAGACAAACTACAGGACCGCGGACGTTTCTTTATAAGCCCGCAAGAGGAGGTATATGCAGGGCAGGTTGTAGGAGAACATATACACGAGAACGACCTTGTGATAAATGTAACAAAGAGCAAGAAACTCACCAACATGCGTGCAAGCGGTTCCGATGATAAGGCACGAATTGTTCCACCTATTATATTCTCACTCGAAGAGGGGTTGGAATATATAAAAGAGGATGAATATTTGGAAGTTACACCAAAATCGATGCGTATGCGCAAGATAATCCTCGACGAACTGGAACGTAAACGCGCCAATAAGCAGTAACAAAAACAGAACACAATGAAGAGATTTGCACTTCTGCCACTTATATTGCTGTTTATCTTTGCCTGCAAAGATAACAGTGGTATGTATAGTTTGGTAGGTACATTCGGTAGCGGAAACGACACCCTGTTCATTTTCGGATTCGACCGCAGACATGACCAAACCGACACCATTATAACAAATGGAGATGGAGAGTTCAAATACTCTTTGAATACAGATACCATTGTACCGCTAACCCTTCTGTTACCCAATGGTAAGTTAATGCAGATTTATGCCGAAGCCGATATTGAGGCAAGAATGTATCCCGATTCGTTACGACAAGGAGAATACACCATTACCGGCGGTATCACACAAACATTGTACGACAGTATAACCACCTGTATAAACAAAATAAATGACAAGGCAATTATCTATGAGAAGGTAGATAGTTTTATTAAAAAACATCCATATAGCGATGTAAACCTATACCTGATAATGCGATATTTTGTAGAGACAGACGAACCAAAAAATTCATTTATCAGAGAAAGAATAGGTGCATTGGGAGGGACTCTGCGAGATAATGAGCATATTGCCAGCCTTAAAGATGCCACCACACGTGGCAAAGGCAACATACTGCATCGCGCTTTTCCGACAACCAAGATAGAGTTGGCAGGAGATACAATAGAGGTACCTCGTCATTACAGCGACAAATATCTTATTTTAACTTTTTGGGCATCATGGGACTCGGCAAGCATTGACAGGATGCACATACTGAACCATATTAAGGCATTGAAAGATACAAGTTGTATTGCAATGTTGAATGTTTCGTTTGACCACGACACATTGGCATGGAAAAGATGTTTAGAGCAGGATAGCATACCCGGGGACAACATTTGTGATACAAAAATGTGGCACAACAACATTGCAGAGCAATTTGCCATTGACAAACTGCCGTTCAGCATACTTATCAACCCATATCAACGTATAGACAAGTTCGGGATTACCAACACGTTTATACAAGAGGGAGCAGATTCTCTTGTAGACAAACTAAAAGAGAACCGCAGAAAAAGAGCCGAAAGAGAGGCAAAAATGAAGAGACGCAAATAAGAATCTATAATTTGGAAATTTAAACAACTTCTAAGAAAGTTATGTTAGTTAAAGTCTTTGCAGCAGCCATTCAAGGCATAAATGCCACATTGGTAACCATTGAAGTAAATGCCCTCAGAGGCATTCGCTTTTTTCTTGTGGGGCTACCCGACAATGCTGTAAAGGAGAGCCACGAACGCATAAATTCAGCTTTCCAATATAACGGTCTTAAATTCCCAAGTAAGCAGATTGTTGTAAACATGGCACCTGCCGATATACGCAAAGAGGGTTCGGCATACGACCTGCCGATAGCCATAGGCATATTGGCAGCCGATGGCGTTGTAGCAACCGAGAAACTTGGGAAATTCATAATAATGGGAGAATTGGGGCTGGATGGCGGTGTTATGCCTATTAAAGGAGTATTGCCAATAGCACTTAAAGCCCGAGAGTTGGGATACGATGGAATAATCGTACCAACATCTAATGCAGCAGAAGCGGCTGTTGTGGAGGGTATCACAGTGTATGCAGCCGATAACCTGCTACAGGTTGTATCGTTTCTTAATGGTGAGAGCGAGTTAATCCCATACAGCATTGACATTGAGAAAGATTTTTACTCACAACAGGATACATTTCCATTCGACTTCAGCGAGGTACGCGGACAAGAGAGTGTAAAACGTGCCTTTGAAGTAGCAGCGGCAGGCGGACATAACCTGCTGATGATAGGTCCCCCGGGAAGTGGCAAATCGATGATGGCAAAACGCATGCCTACAATTCTGCCTCCACTGACACTGCAAGAGAGCCTCGAAACAACCAAAATACACTCGGTGAGCGGACACCTGCCAAATGGAGTTTCACTTATCACACAACGTCCGTTCCGTAGCCCACACCACACAATTTCGTCGGTAGCACTTGTAGGTGGCGGAGCAAGTCCTAAACCCGGAGAGATTTCGTTGGCACACAACGGAGTACTATTCCTTGATGAGTTGCCGGAATTCAACAGAACCGTTCTGGAGGTAATGCGCCAACCACTCGAAGACCGCAAAATTTGTGTGGCACGTGCAAACTACAAAGTGGAATACCCTGCCGGTGTCATGTTCGTCGCCAGCATGAACCCTTGTCCCTGTGGTTACTACAACCACCCTACAAAAGCCTGCGTATGCAATTCGGGACAAGTACAACGCTACCTGAACAAAATTAGCGGACCGCTACTCGACCGTATAGACCTGCAAATAGAGATAATACCTGTTCCGTTCGAGGAGATATCGAACACTAAAGAGGGAGAACCGAGCGCAGCAATTAGGGAGCGTGTAATTGCTGCACGCAAAGTACAAGAAGAGCGTTTTGCCAACGAAACAGGAATTTATTGCAATGCACAGATGACACCAAGACTTATAAAGCGTTATGCCACTCCCGATGAAAAAAGCCTTGCTCTGTTGCGTAATGCCATGAACCGTTTCAACCTGTCGGCACGAGCTTATGACCGAATTCTTAAAGTTTCGCGTACCATTGCCGACCTTGACAATAGCGAGAATATCCAAAGCCATCACATTGCCGAAGCAATAGGTTATCGAAACCTCGATAGAGAGAATTGGGGAGAATAAGAATAATAAAACAAATCACTTCAAAGCATGCTTTGAAGTGATTTGTTTTATGGTAAAAGTTCTGCTTATTGCACAATCACCTTTTTTCCACCAATAATATTTATCCCTTTGCGGGGAGCCGAAAGACGACGTCCTGTAAGGTCGTAAACAGCATTGGATGTTGTATCCTCTTCAACAATAACATCGTTAATGCCGGTAGTATTATCCTTTTCCAATGTAAAGGTAAGGGTGGAGCCTGCATCGGTAGAGGCTGAACCATTAACCCAATAACCTAATGTTCCTGCTATATCGTTGAGATAACCTAAACTGTTTGATGTATTGCGCAACACCAAATGTCCGCTGTTATTCTCCAGCACAAAACAGGGAGCAGTTGCATAATCAACCACAGAGACATGTCCGTCATTAACGACACTGCCACCGACTGCCTTGTCTGCCCCAAGAGCAAGATTCTGTATTTTATAACCGGTAAACGGGTTACCAACAAAAGCAAAGAGGGTATTGTCGCCCGACTGTTCAGATGTTGAGCAAGGGAATTTACCTGTTGTTGCATTATAATAAGGATATTTTGTTCCACGAATGGTAAGTGAATACCATGCACCTTTTTCAAAAGATTCCGAAGGAATGAAAGGAGCATCATCGCTCATGGTACAGGTGATGGGAAAAGACTTGCCCGCATCTTCGGCTGTAATTTTACGAGTGGGAACACCGCTCATATCGACATAGTCGGCTCTTTCTGTTGGTGGGAACTTAGCATCGACATACGCTATTACATCACCCGAATACCATTCTGTTCCATTATAGTTATAGGAGTAGTTTATAGTAACCGGAGTAGATTCTTTGTCCTCTGTAGCACCTACAATACGTACATATTTTCCACCGGTTATTTCGGAGAGGGTCAAAGGAACATACACCATTGAGTAACCACCCGGAGTCTCTTCGTAGAAGAAGCCTATGCGACCATCTTCTTGTAGAGTAAAGGTACTGTATGCCGACCCCGACTGTGTGGTACTCACTACCAAACCTTTCTGCCACCCTGTTGCAAAGGTGGGAGCGTCGTTCACTCCATTCTTTTGATAGGAATATTTGTCGGTAATATCCTTAAAGTAGAAACCAACGTTACGACGCACGTCGCCTTGGTATTCCTCCAAGCCAAGAGGCAAAGACTGCAAAACAAGATTACAAAGATTACCATCGGCATCGGCAACCTGATAAGTTGCAATTTCTCCATTGGTACCATTCCAATCGCTATGTGCAGGGATATTGCTATTGCTACCGGTACTCCAAGAACCTTGACCATTTTTAATATCGGAGTAAGTAAAAATATTGTAGTAACGTCCATGAGGCTTACGTGAAGACATTATGACGTCGCCATTGGGCAATTCCTCACATTTTGGTTCATTGGCATTTCCAAAATTTGGGAAAGGCATATCCTCGCGTGTGCCAAGAATATTCCATGTTAGACCGAAATCGTCGGAATATGCCACACGATTATGCATATCCTTGCTCCACAAAGCAGCATATATACGATAATATTCACCAACCTTAATTTTTGAACTCTGGAAGATACGACCTGAGCCAAAGAAGAAACTCTGTGCTGTATATTGATCTATGGCTGTTTTATCGCCATTCTTATATGCCTCGGTATCCCAAAGAGCATAGAACTCATCAGTGATATCGTCGTAGATTGAGTCGCTATTAACATCGACACCATGATATGTTACACCACCATCTTCACTATAAAAACGTGCTATGCGGTTGGGATCTTCACGTGTAGCACTGCCACAAACAGTATGTCCGGTAACACATATTAACAATACACGACCTGTTTCGCGATCGATACAGAGAGCAGGGTCGCCAAAACCATCATTACCCTTCCATGAGTCGGATTCATTACCCTCTATGATAACCGTTCCTTTTTCCCAACTTTTACCGTCGGGCGAACCAATACGTTGCACCAAATCGACACGACCAAAACCTATGTCTCCGCCACAAGGACGATAGTCGTTGATTGCCAGAAGTTTACCATCCTTACGTGTTGCGATGGCAGGAATACGATAGGGAGGATTGTTATAATACCACAAGTACTGATATTCACTTTCGGTGTCGCCGGCAAAGGTTACAACGACATTTTCGTCCTCCTCGATAGTAGCATTCCAACCATGATATGTAAAGGTACTCATACTTACCTCTTGTCCATAGGGCAGATAGAATTTCTTGGATTGTCCGTTAACCTCTTTAGTAATGGTTGTAGTAGATGTAGAACTTCCATAAGTGAGTTTAAAATCTCCCATTC
>CAZEKX010000020.1:0-31331 GCA_964512955.1 uncultured Bacteroidaceae bacterium | reverse complement strand
AGTGCTTTTACAAATTTATTTCGTAATGTTGCACTTGCTGGTTGACTCTGCGTTTAATGATAAAACATAAATTTTATCCATTTTTAAAGTTTTATAATTGCACATGTGTGCAAAAACCGATATCTTTGCACTCCTAAAACTCAAAGAAGAAACAAAGAACCAACCATGTCCACTGCCGAAACAAGAGAACAGATTATAAAAGTTGCCCAAAGACTTTTTGCACAAAAGGGTATAGAAAACATAACAATGAGCGACATTGCCACAGAAGCGAACCGCAGTCGCCGTACAGTTTATACCCACTTCAAAAGTAAAGAAGAGTTACTACAGGCGTCGATAGAGATGGAGGTAATGAAAATATCCTCGGCTATAGCAAAAGTTGCGGTATCGAATCTGCCACCCGACAAAAAGATTGTAAGACTTATATTTGTTCGTCTGAGTTCAACACGCAATATTGTAAAGCGTAACAGCGGTATAAGTTCGGAGTATTTCAACAACATGTGGATAATAGACCATATTCGTCGCACATTCGACGTAAGAGAGATTGCCCTGTTCCGCACCATAATAACCGATGGAGTGAACCAAGGTATATTCCACGTAAATAGTCCCGACCTTGCAGCACGTTTCTTACATTTCTGCATAAAAGGTATTGAGATTCCATATATAAACGGTATTGTAAGCAAGAACAAAGAAGACAAATTTGTTCAAAACTTCACCGAGAAGGTAATACTTAACGCATTAGGAGCAAAGACAGAATAGAGATGAACGTTCTTTACGAAGACAACCATATTATTGTTATTAACAAACGTGCCGGTGAAATAGTACAAGGCGACAAAACCGGTGATCCATCGCTTTGCGATACCCTTAAACAGTTTCTGAAAGAAAAATATAACAAACCGGGAAATGTTTTCGTGGGACTGCCACACCGTTTAGACCGCCCTGTAAGCGGAATTGTTGTTTTTGCAAAGACAAGCAAAGCACTCGAAAGGCTGAATGAGATGTTTCGTACAGGTTCGGTAAAAAAAATATATTGGGCTATTACCAAAAACCGTCCTACACCGGAAGAGGGCGAATTGACTCATTGGATATTGCGTAACGAGAAGATGAACAAAAGTTTTGCCTACCCAAAAGAGGTTAAAGGTAGCAAACAAGCACTGTTACACTACCGTCAAATAGCCATATCGCAAAACTACAGTTTAATAGAAGTTGAACTTAAGACAGGACGTCATCACCAGATACGTTGTCAGTTATCCACAATAGGATGCCCCATAAAAGGAGACCTTAAGTATGGAGCAAAGCGTTCAAACCCCGATGGCAGCATCTCGTTGCACGCTCGTTGCGTGGAATTCACCCACCCTGTATCTAAACAACCCATACATATTGTTGCCCCTGTACCGTCGGACAGGTTATGGCACAACTTCGAAGAGAATGTATAATAAAACATTCAACTACACCTTTTTTTCATATAGTAAAGGACATTACTATTCCCTTTACGAAAAAGTTCTTTTGCAGTTGAACGCACCTGTTCGGCTGTAACAGTACGATATTGTGCAACCTCGCCGAACAAATCCTCTGCTTTTGAACGCCACTCTGCTACAGCAATATTATTGGCAAGGCTCTCACCGTTCAAATTACGGAATATATGCTCCGATTCAAAGCGGTTGCGTACCTTTGTCAACTCTTTTTCGGGTACAAGAGTTGTTTTAAGCAACTCCAATTCCTGCCATATTGCATCTTCAGCCTGTTTCATGGAGACGCCGGGAGCCACACGGGAGTATATCCAGAAGAGTCCCGGGTCGTCGCATCCCGATATAAAAGCATCTATTTTTGTAAAAAGATGTCTCTTTTTTACCAAACGCGCTATCATACGTCCGGAATAGCCGTTGGAGAGGATATCGGATATAACATCACAGGGGAAAAAGTCGGCATCGCCACGCGCCCCCATGTGAAAAGCCATATAAAGAGCATTTTCCGGTATATTGCGATACACCACCTTGCGTCGCTGACGCTGTTGTCGGGGTTCTGCCGGCAACGCTATTCTTTCGACACCTTTTGCAGGGATTGCGCCAAACCATTTTTTGCTCCACTCCACAACCTGCTCAAAAGAGATACAGCCTACTACAGACAATACAGCATTATCGGGTGCATAATAATATGAATAAAAGTCGCGCAAAACAGTTACAGGAACATCGGATATATGCGACAATTTACGCCCTATGGTAGACCAGCGATAGGGATGTTTCTTGTATGCCATTGCGCGTAATAACATACTCACATCGCCGTATGGCTTATTCAAATGCTCCTGTTTAAACTCCTCCATTACAACCTGACGCTGCACCGCAACACTCTCTTCGGTAAGTTGGACATTCTGCATACGGTCGCTTTCGAGCCAGAATGCAAGTTCTGCATTTTGCTTTGGAAGTGATATATAGTAATTGGTAATATCGTTATTTGTATAAGCATTGTTTTCGCCACCGGCACTCTCCAACGGTTCGTCGAAAGAGGGAACGGCAGGAGTTCCCTCGAACATAAGATGTTCAAAGAGATGCGCAATACCGGTATATTCACTCTTTTCGTTGCGTGCTCCCACCCCGTATAGAAAATTCACATATACCATTTGCAGAGCCTCGTCGGCAATATGCACTATACGCAATCCATTATTCAACTTATAGCGGTTTACCGTTCTCATCTACAAGATATATTTTCTTTATAACAACATCTTTAGTAGGGCGATCGTATACATCGTATGGTTCACGCGATATAGCCTCAACTATATCCATACCCTCTAGCACCTCACCAAATACGGTGTAATAGCCATCGAGATGAAATGCACCTCCAACCTCTTTGTAGTGTTTACGCTGTTCGGGAGAGTAGGCAAATTTCTTACCCACCATTGCAGAGTCGGCCTTTTCACCGAAGAACTTAAAGAGTTTATTAAACTCTTTCTTCTTTTCGGCACTTTTTTTACTTTCGGCATGCAATTTGGCAACCATCTCTTTATATGGTTCCTGCACCTTTTCGTATATTTTACGACGAATGGTCTTATTATACTTTTCTTCTTGGGCATTCAGATTCTTGTCGTACACAGTTCTACCTGTTATAATACAAAAATGACTTCCTGAGGACTCCACCGCCGGGTTAAGACTCGCCGCCGACAAAGCACCATATTTGTGCCAGAAACGTGTAGGGTCTATCTCGGCAGGTATTTTATATGTAACATCGGTTTCACCCAAACGCACACCCGGTTTTGCGCCACGTGTCTTGGGGTCTCCAGCCTGTATCATAAAATCCTTTTTTATACGGAAAAAGAGTTGCCCGTCGTAATATCCGTTCTTAACAAGATTTACAAAGTTTTTACGATGTTGCGGAGTCTCTTTATACAAAAGCAACTTTATATTACCCCTATCGGTTTCAATAAGTACATACTGATCGCTATCGGGAGACGCCTCGTTAAGTTGTTGTATACCAAATTCACCTTTAGGAGTTTCGGGAGTTGAACCGCATGCCGCAAAAAGCAGCAATGAACTACAAAATATAAGTTTGCAAAAAATTGACTTCATATAAACACTATTTTATTATTATGTTGCGAATATAGTGATATTTTTTGAAACAATATTATTTTACATAAACCACAATTTCTTATAAGAAAAATTTTGCCATTCGTTTTGCTCTTTGCCTTGCTTGTACTACATTTGCCAATATTAATGAAATAAAAGATAGATTAAAATGTCTGATACAGAAAACACAACAACACGCAACCCCATTAAATGGGTTCCTACTGCCTACTTTGCCATGGGACTACCTTTTGTAGTACTGAACATGGTAACAGTGTTAATGTTCGAAGGATTAGGTGTAGATAAAGCACTTATAACCTTTTGGACCTCCTTGATACTTCTTCCATACACATTAAAACCCCTGTGGAGTCCTTTCCTTGAACTTTTCAAAACAAAGAAGTTCTGGGTTGTAGCAACACAGTTTGTTTCAGGTATCACATTTATGCTTGTGGCATTCTCGCTTGGATTGCCTGCATTCTTCAGTATAGCGATATCACTGTTGGCTATAGTTGGTTTCAGTGGAGCAACACACGATATTGCCTGCGACGGTGTATATATGAGCGAGTTGGACGAAAAACAACAGGCTGAATACATTGGTTGGCAGGGTGCATTCTATAATATAGCAAAGATTGTTGCAACCGGCGGACTTGTATATTTGGCAGGTGTACTTATAAGATACTATACCGGCAATGGCATGAACAACCACGAAGCCAATGCAAATTCGTGGATGATTATAATGGGCAGTTTAGGTGCTTTAATGGTACTTTTGGCAGTATATCACCTGTTTATGTTACCCACCGGTGGCAAGAGCAAAGACAAGAAGCGTTCGATGAACGAAGTGGGAAGAGAACTTGTAGATGTGCTTGTCGATTTCTTTAAGAAAAAGAATATTGTATATTACATTGCATTCATAATCCTTTACCGTTTTGCCGAAGGGTTTGTAATGAAAATTGTTCCTCTGTTCCTGAAAGCACCACGTGCCGAAGGCGGTTTAGGATTAGATGTTGATACTATAGGATTGTACTACGGCACATATGGTGCCATTGCCTTTGTCCTTGGTTCAATTTTGGCAGGATACTATATTAAATGGATTGGACTACGTCGTGCACTGTTCCACCTATGTTGCATATTCAACATTCCATTTGTTGTTTACACACTATTTTCCATATACCAACCTACAGAAGGATGGCTCATTTGCAGCGGTATAGTATTCGAGTATTTCGGTTATGGCTTTGGATTTGTAGGACTCACCCTGTTCATGATGCAACAAGTTGCACCCGGCAAGAGCCAGATGGCGCACTATGCATTTGCCTCGGGAATAATGAACCTTGGAGTTCTGCTACCCGGAATGCTTAGCGGTTGGTTATGCCAAAGTCTTGGTGAGTGGTTCAACAAACCCGGCGGATTCGAGCCATTCTTTATATTTGTACTTTTTGCTACAATTCCGGCATTTCTTATAACATGGTTTGTACCATTTCGTGAAGAGAACAAAGAGATCCAACAATAAAAAATTTATAACTATGACAAAGAACATTCCTTGGCAAGAACGCCCCGAAGGTTGTAACGATATAATGTGGCGTTACAGCGAGAATCCTGTAATTGACCGTTACAGCATACCATCGTCGAACAGTATATTCAACAGTGCAGTTGTTCCATTTGAAGATGGCTACGCAGGTGTATTCCGTTGCGATAACAAACGTGTACAGATGAATATATTTGCAGGTTTCTCAAAGGATGGTATAAACTGGGATATAAACCATGAGCCCATAGTGTTCAAGGCAGGTAACACCGAAATGATTGAGAGTGATTACAAATACGACCCACGTGTTACCTGGATTGAAGACCGTTACTGGATTACATGGTGTAACGGATATCATGGTCCCACAATAGGTATTGCATACACATTCGACTTCAAAGAGTTCTTCCAGTGCGAGAATGCGTTCCTGCCATTTAACAGAAACGGAGTACTGTTCCCACAGAAGATAAACGGCAAGTATGCAATGTTGTCGCGTCCCAGTGATAACGGACACACACCATTCGGTGATATATATATCAGTTTCAGCCCCGACATGAAGTATTGGGGAGAGCATCGTTGCGTAATGAAAGTTCTGCCTTTTGAGCAGAGTGCATGGCAATGTACCAAGATTGGTGCCGGAAGTGTTCCCATGCTCACCGACGAGGGATGGCTCATGTTCTATCATGGTGTAATTACCACATGCAACGGTTTCCGTTACTCTATGGGAGCGGTGTTATTGGACAAAGAGGACCCCACAAAAGTTCTGTATCGCAGCAAGGATTACCTGTTGGCACCTGCGGCACCATACGAACTTGCAGGAGATGTGCCCAACGTAGTATTTCCATGTGCCGCTTTGCGCGAAGGTGACAAAGTTGCCGTATATTACGGTGCAGCCGACACTCACGTTTGCATGGCATTTGGAAAAATAAGTGAAATTATAGATTGGTTGAAGAAGCAGTAATTACATACCATATAAAAAAAGAGTTCCAAGATGAAGTAATCTTGGAACTCTTTTTTTATTTCTCAAAACGTAACATTGCCCAATTGTTATCCTCGGCATAATCGAGATAAGACAATCCCAAACGCTCCGCTTCTGCTTTAAGAACATCGATGTCATCGACATAGAAGCCACTGATAAAGAGTTGGGAACCGGAGTGCATACATGCCACATAATGCTTCATGTCGGCAAGCAATATATTCCTATTTATATTTGCAATAACAATATCGAAATTGTCGGACTCATTTATTGCTTCGACACCGCCGAGACGTACATCGATATTTGCTGTTCCGTTCAATGCAATATTCTCCAAAGCATTTTCGTATGCAAACTCATCGATATCTATTGCTACAGCCTCTTTGGCACCATGCTTACGAGCAAGGATAGCCAGAAGTGCAGTTCCACACCCCATGTCGAGTACACTCTTCCCCGTCATATCTGTTGCAAGAATGGCACGCACCATGTGGCATGTCGTTTGATGATGCCCTGTACCGAAAGCCATCTTAGGATCGATGAGGATATCATACTGTGCCTGTGGAATATCGGTATGGAATGTACTGTGTATAACGCACTTGTCATCGACCACAATTGGCTGAAAATAGTTTTTTTCCCATTCCGAGTTCCAATCCTCACCCTCAACAAATGCTGTTGTATATGTAATTGAATACCCTTCGAGTGGAAACTCACTTACTACACTTGCTACCACATCGGCATCGTAGTTTGCTTGCGGAGCATAGGCTGACATACCATTCTCCTCGGGGACAAAACTCTCAAAGCCAACATCGGCAAGCATTGCTGCCAGCACGTCCGAAGCGACCTCTTCTACAGGAGAAATATTAAAAGTTACTTTTGTGTAATCGTTCATAGCACTATTTTTGTTTTATTACAAAGTATTTTGGTGCAAAAATAACGCATATTTTACGTACATAAATAAGAAGTTGTTTAAATTTCTATTAAGAAATTCTTAATTTTGCACATTATGAATAAACAGACGGTCAAAAGAAAGCCGGGCAGGATTCTTTTCAAGATATTGTTTACCCTGCTTGTATGCCCTATAATTCTTTTGTGGGCAATTATTATGTTGCTATATATTCCGTCTGTTCAGAACTTTGCCATACGTGAGATTTGCCACATTGTAAACAGGGATAGCGGATTCGAAATATCCATAGGCACTTTTCAATTGGCGTTTCCACTTAAAATAACCATTGAAGATTTCACTCTGTCTAAAGATGGAACAACATTTGTCGATGGCAGCCAACTTGCCATAGGCATACAGCCTATACCTCTTATAAGAGGCGAAATAGAGGTAGATTACATTTCCATAGACAACACTCTGTTAAATAGTGGCGAACTGATAGATGGGATAAGCATCGATGGGAATATAGGACACTTCAGAGTTGTAGCACGGAATATTGACATTTCGGAAGAGAATATCGATATACGACAACTGAATATAAGCGATACAGAGGCAAATATTGTACTGAGCGAGATGAAAGCCGAGGAGGATAGCACAGAAAGCACCTTTAATTGGCTTTTCAACTTACGTAAAGGAGATATAGACAACCTTAACATTAGTTTGTCGATACCACAAGATACCATTGATATTTCGGCACATATCGACCGTTTGAGCATACGTAATGCCAAAGCCGATATTGAACAAACAGATTACAGTATTGGGAGTCTGGCTGTGGAACAAAGCAGTGCCAAATATGACAAAGGGATAATGAGCGACACCATTGCCCCACTAAACCATTTGCATTTCGAAGATATTAATATTGGTACAGAGGAGATAAAATACTCTCCTGCCCAAATAATTGCCAACATTGAATCCTTTACATTCAAACAAAAAAACGGGATAGAGATTGAAGAAGGAGGTATTATAGCATTGGCAGACACCGGTAATATTGAGTTAAAAAGAGTATTGTTGAGAAGCAAAAACGGTACTTATTTTGCTGGGACATCTGTTCTACCGCAAAGCATGATTGCCGGAAAAGAGAGCGGAAAGATGCAAGGTGACATAACCTTAAACATGGACAAGCGCGACCTCAAAGGGTTTATAACACCACAAGTCTATTCACAAATGGATTTGTTACCCGACTCTATGCTTGCCATAAGGATGCTCTTAAGTGGTAACCTTAAGAGTTTACATGTAGATACACTTAATGCCGATATACCATATATTGCACACCTGAGTTCAAAAGGCACTTTGCAGGATATATTACACAAAGAGAGAAGAGAAGCCAACTTGCAATTTAATGGTAAGTTGTTCGATATAAATCACTTTATATATTCCGGCAGTATGCCCGACAGTATAATTCCACATTCTGTGGATATACAAGGTTATGCCACCATGCTTGCCAAAGAGTATATGGCAGACATACACATTCTATCGAACAGCAGCAGGATAGATGCAACAGTATTGTACAATGGCGACAAAGATTATTATTCGGCAAAGGCAGAAGTCAGTAACCTGCAAATAGGAGATATCTTGCCACACATCCCTATAAACAACCTGAACCTGCATGCCGATATCGACGGTGAGGGAACAAACCTTTTCGATTCAATAACAAAATATCGTTGTAACATATCTGTGAGTGACATTCTGTACGACACATACCGAGTGAACGATATTAACATTTTGGCTGAACAAACAGACCTTCTTTCCAATATTGCGATTAACTCCGAAGACCCACACCTTACCCTGCAATTTGTTGCCGAGACAAGGATGGATAGCAACATGATAGAGAACCATAGCAGGTTCACACTATCAAATGCCGATTTTGAATATTTCGGTATAACAAAAGCACCACTGAATGTTGGTATGCATTTGAATATTTCGGCATCGACCGATATGCAGGAGAGACACCGTTTGAAATTATCGGGAGATAATTTCAAACTTATCACGCAGCAAAGGACATTCACTCCCGCTCCGCTTATGTTTGATGGAGCAACATCGCCCGACACAACTTTTGTAAACCTGAACACCGGCGACTTGCGAGCAAGTGGTGAATTATCCACAGGATACAAAAAGTTATTTGCTTCACTCGACAAAATTTCGCAGATGTATAGCAAAGGACGCACAAGCAACAAAACTATCTATTATGTTCATGATTTCGAGAAAGAGTTGCCTGCCGCCACACTAAACATCGATTGCGGACAGAAGAATATACTTGCCAACTACCTGCTGTTCAACAATATCAAATTCCGAGACTTGAGTATAAGATGTAATCTCGACAGCACGAAAGGGATAAATGCTCGTGCCGACCTTCATGCACTCGAAAAGGAAGGGTTCACACTCGACACCATACGCTTCTTTGTACGACAAGAGAGGAACCTGATAAGATACTTTGCAGGAGTACGTTCATCGGCACTCGACCCGGAAAGAAAGAAACTGCAGTTCAGTTCCGCTCTCTATGGCAACCTTGAGAACGACAATCTGAAGACAAATTTTGTTTTTCGCGACAACAGAGAGCGTATAGGCGCAAGAATAGGACTAAACACCCTGCTTAAACCCGAGGGATTGAATTTCCACTTCAGCCCCGAGGCAATACTTATGAACCATACATTCCACTTCAACGAAGACAACTACTTGAATATAGGAAAGAACCTTGCAATAGAGGGAGATATTGAACTTAGCGATTCTCTAGGTTCCGGCATACACATATATTCCACCTCCGACTCTCTGCAAATACGCAATATAAATGCTAAACTGCTTAACGTAGACCTTAAGGCTATTACATCGTTAATGCCGTTTGCTCCCGACATTTCGGGAATACTGAATGCCGACATTCACTATAGCGATGGTAAACGTGGTTTGTTTGCAAGCGGTGATATTCGTGGTACAGAGATAGCATACGAGGGCACTGCTATTGGAGATGAGACTATAGAGATTGCTTATCTTCCACAAAAAGATGACCTGCATTACATAGACCTTACCCTATACCATAACAACAATGAGATACTTACCTTGAACGGAGATTTTCATAACGATAAATCGCCTGCCATAGATGGTAATTTGGAGTTACGACAGTTCCCATTTAGTTTATCCGATGCATTTATAAAGGAGAGTGGATTGCATATTGGTGGAAAAGCAGATGGCAGGTTGTCGGTAAGAGGACCAATAGACAACACCGAGGCCAACGGATACATAGGTTTCGATTCGGTATATGTAGATGCCCCCATGTTCGGCACACGCCTGCACTTAGTAGACGACAAGGTTGCAATAGAGAACAACAAACTGACATTTAAGGATTTCGACATATACGCAAGAGGAAATACCCCGTTCAACGTAAATGGAACAGTAGATATAAATCACCTGCTCGACCCATCATTCAACCTGCGAATGCAGGCGCAAAACTACGAACTCATAAATTCTGCACGTAAAAAAGGTACAATATTGTACGGCAGATTGTTTCTGGACACCAATGCTTATATAGGTGGAACATTAAGTGCCATGAAGGTGTTTGGTTCTGCAACGATACTTGGAAAGAGCGATATTACTTACGTAGTGCAAAGTAATCCCCTTGCCACCAACAACGAACTCGACGGACTTGTTGAATTTGTAAACTTTGCCGACACCACAAAAACAGAAACAAAGCAGGAAGAGGTAAAAAATCCCGGCAACATGACAATTAACATGAACCTGCAAATAGAGGAGGGAGCAAGAATAAATGCCGACTTCGACGAGAACCGAAACAGTTACATAGAGTTACAGGGCGAGGGTGGTTTGAACCTTACATACACCAACGAAAGCGAGATAAACTTAACAGGACGATATACCTTAAGCAACGGACAACTGAAATATACCCTACCCGTTATTCCATTAAAGACATTCAATATAAATGCCGGCAGTTACATAAACTGGACCGGAGATATTGCAAACCCCACACTGAATATAACCGCTCTGGAACGTGTAATGGCATCGGTTACTTTGGACGATGGCAACACCCAGGCTGTTGCGTTCGATGTAGGTGTGGTGCTCACCAACACATTAAGTAATATGGGGCTTAGTTTCACATTGTCGGCACCCGAGAATGCCACCGTCCAGAACGAACTGAACTCAATAGACAAAGAGACCATGAACAAATATGCTGTTACCATGCTTATAACAGGAGCATATTTGGGTGGTAAAGGAGGGATAACAGTATCCAATGCTTTAAGTACCTTCTTGGATGCCAAGATAAACGATTTGGCAGGCAATGCCATGAAGAGTGTAAATATAAACGTAGGAATAACCGACGTAGAGAACGCACAAACAGGGGACACATACAAGAATTACTCCTTCAGTTTCTCGAAACGATTCTGGAACGACCGACTGACAGTGATAATAGGCGGTGAGGTGAACAGTGGAAAAAATGCAAATGAAAGCAACAACGAGAGTTTTATAAACAACGTATCGTTGGAGTGGAAGATAAGCGAGTCGGGGAACAGATATATAAGACTGTTCTACGACAAGAATTACGAGTCGATACTCGAAGGCGAAATTATAGAGACCGGCATAGGTTACGTATACAAGCGTAAACTAAACAACCTTAAGGAGTTACTTATATTCCGTCGCAAAGAGAAAGAGGATACGCAGATAAAGCCGCAACCCAAAACAGAAAGTGAGAAAGAATGAGAAAAGCATATATTTACATATTGACCATTATAGCAATATGCTCCTGTTCCACAACCCGACATATTCCGAACGACGAGCAGTTATATACCGGAATAGAGAAGATTGAAATTATAGGAGAGAAAGAGTATGCATCGACAACTATCGGCAAGAAGGCTATAGAAGAGATAACCGCCGCTTTGGATTGCCCGCCCAACGCATCCATTGCGGGAAGTTCGAGCATGCGAGGCATACCGTTCGGTCTTTGGTGGTACAACCGTTTCTACAACAGCAAGAGCAAATTGGGAAAATGGTTCTTCAACACCTTTGCCACCACACCGGTTCTCATTTCGAAGGTAAACCCCGAACTGCGTGCCCAAGTTGCAACAAATGTACTTAGTTATTATGGCTATTTCAACGGAAAGGTAACGTCGGAGATTATCACCAACAAGAGAAACCCCAAGAAAGCAAAAGTAAGATACAACGTAACACTGCACGAGCCATACATATACGACAGTATTGCCTATCTGGGGTTTTCACCCAATGCCGATAGTTTAATAGTTTCGACAACAAAAGAACGTCTGTTGCGAAAAGGGGAGCAGTTCAGCGTATCGAACCTAAACGGAGAACGGGAACGCATAAACACCCTGTTACGCAACAACGGCTACTACTATAGCCAAACCGGATATATAGGTTTCCTTGCCGACACCATAAGCAAACCCGGCATGATAGACCTGCACATTCAGCCAAAAAGCAACCTTGCCGAGAATATAAAAAAGCCATGGTACATAGGCAACACCAATATACGCATACAGAAAAACAACAACAATTCCCGACGCACTACAAACGATAGCGACACACTTAAACTACGCAGCCTCACATACATATACAACGGGAAGAAGGTACCGGTGCGCCCGGGAGCCATACTGCGCAACACGTTCCTGCGTAAAGGAGAACTATATTCGCAGGAGAAGCAACAGTTATCGCTGCAACAGTTGAGCAAGTTAAATATATTCAACAGCATAAATTTCGGGTTCACAGCAAGAGAGAACAGTGATACACTCGACATGAATATAACTGCCAGATTAGACAAGCCCTACGATTTTCTGTTCGAACTCAATGCAACATCAAAGAGTAACAGCCAGATAGGACCGGGAAGCAAGATAAGCCTTTCGCGTAACAATATATTTCGTGGTGGAGAGATTCTAAAGTTCACACTGCAAGGTTCCTACGAATGGCAAACAGATGGAAGCCTCAAAGGACGTCAGGCAGTGATAAATTCGTGGGAGATAGGAGGTGATGTATCGCTTACCTTCCCACGTTTGTACTTCCCCATTATACAACGTCGTTACCTGCGTTTCCCGGCATCGACATCACTACGTGTATATGCCGACCAAATGAACCGCTCGGGATTCTTTAACATGGTGCATGTGGGAGGAGATATAACATACAAGATATTTACCAAACGAACAACCACACACACCGCCATACCGTTCCGCCTAACATACGACATGTTGCACCGCACAACAGCCAAGTTCGACTCCATTGTTTCCGAGAACCGTTCCATAGCAAACAGTTTTCGTAACCAGTTTATTCCGGCAATGCAATATACATTCACATACGACAATGCCAAGACTCACCACAGAAACAAAACATGGATAGAGGCATCCATAACCTCGTCGGGAAACCTGACATCGGTAGCACTTATGGCATTCGGCAAAAAGTGGGAGACAAAAGACAAGACACTGTTCGGTAACCCATACGCACAATTCACCAAAGTAACAGCAGAGTTAAGGCAGTTATATCGTATAAGTTCAAAGCAACATATCGCAAGCCGCATAATGGCAGGAGTAATAAAGAGTTACGGAAACTCAACCGATGCTCCTTACAGCGAACAGTTCTACATTGGAGGAGCCAATAGTTTGCGTGCATTCACCGTTCGTTCTTTGGGTCCTGGCAGTTACCACCCTGCCGAGGAGACCCGTTACTCCTATTTAGACGAGACCGGAACACTGAAGTTCGAAGCAAACATAGAGTATCGCTTTCCACTGTTCGGAGACCTTTACGGAGCATTATTTGTAGATGCCGGCAATATATGGCTCATAGAGAAAGACAAAAACCGACCGGGAGGAGAGTTCAAGTTAAGTACTTTTGCAAAGCAGATAGCACTAAACACCGGATGGGGAGTACGCTACGACCTCGAATTTATGGTGTTGCGTCTGGATTTTGGTGTAGCAATACATGCCCCCTACGATACCGGCAAAGGTGGTTATTACAATATTCCCAATTTTGGGAAAGGATTTGCATGGCACTTTGCCATAGGATACCCATTCTGATGGCATGATACATCTAAGAACTTTAACTATAAACTGCCCATGAGAACTTTATTTTCAGTAGCAGAATTACCCTTTTTAAAAAAAGTTAAGAATTTATTACCTAATTAAAAACAAATTATTTACCTTTGCGAAAAGGTGCGTAACAGTACCCTATTCAACACAACTAACCTTAACAATTATTTAAATAAACATTATGAAACCTACACTTTTTGTATTGGCAGCCGGAATGGGCAGCCGTTATGGTGGTTTGAAGCAGTTGGATGGTCTGGGCCCCAACGGCGAAACAATTATGGACTACTCAATCTTTGACGCTATCCGCGGCGGATTCGGTAAATTGGTATTTGTTATCCGCAAGGATTTCGAGCAGGACTTCCGCGAGAAGGTACTAAGCAAGTACGAAGGTCATATACCCACCGAATTGGTATTCCAGGCAATTGACAACCTCCCTGCCGGCTTTACTGCTCCTGCCGAGCGTACTAAGCCTTGGGGTACAAACCATGCAGTACTCATGGGTAAGGATGTTATTAAAGAGCCTTTTGCTGTTATCAATGCCGACGACTTCTATGGTCGCGACGCTTTTGCCGTAATGGGTAAGTGGTTGAGCGAATTACCCGAGGGTAGCACAGGAAAATACAGCATGGTAGGTTTCCGTATATGCAACACTCTTAGCGAGAACGGAACAGTTGCACGTGGTGTTTGCGAGAAGAACGACCAGAACATGCTTACCGGCGTTGTTGAGCGTACAGAGATTATGCGCGTCGATGGTACCATCTGCTACAAGGATGAGCAAGGAGAGTGGCAGCCTGTACCCGAAGAGGCTCCTGTTTCCATGAACTTCTGGGGCTTTACACCCGACTACTTCCAATATTCCGAGGAGCAGTTCATCGACTTCTTAAAAGAGAATGCCGACAAGCCTAAAGCAGAATACTTTATTCCTTTGGTAGTGAACAACCTTACTACAACAGGCAAAGCAAGTTGCGAGGTTCTCGACACTACAGCACAGTGGTTTGGTGTTACTTATGCAAATGACCGTCCCGGTACTGTTGAGAAGATTCAGGCTCTTGTTGACGCCGGTGAATATCCCAACAAATTGTTCTAATAAATTTGTCTTACATAATAAAAATACCCATCGAGTGTTCCTCGATGGGTATTTTTGTATCAGAAATTATCCCAAAAGAGGATGGGACTTATGCTTAACAGGTCTTTTATTTCGTTATACCTTGCCTCGTTGTCGCAACCTACCAATGCCCTTTTCTTACCTATAGACTTGCAATCGACAAGACAACCGTTCTGCGAAAGAATCCATACATTGTTCTTTTCATCTATTGAGATACGTATAGCAACTTCGCCTTTGTATCTATCGAGTTTTATGCTGCGATATTTTAAATCGTGGAACTTACCGTTACAACATATTTGGATATTGCCTTTACGGTCGAAACTGATACGTGCATCGTCCGAAGTATCCTCAAAATTATTACTACCTTTAACTATAAAGGTATTTTTATAGATAAAATTATAGTCGTACTTTGCCGAACGGTCGTAAATAGCCGATGTGCTGTAACCACCTCTCCAACTGCTGTTATCATTCTTTTCAATGACAAACTTATTATCCATAGACCTGGGAACATAAACTGTATTATGCTCACTCTTCAGGATAAAGAATTGATCGTTTTCTCCATCGTGTTTGAATTCCGCCCACATCTCACGTTTCATATTGGGACGGTACTCACGCCATGTTCCGTTATCACGAACAAAATAGCCATCGTACTCAATACTCGATGTGGTGTAGCAATAGAAGAGACCGTTACTCTCGGGGCAGATGGGGTGTACACTTATTGTGTTATACACTACCTCCCATTTTTCGTTCTTCTTGCGGTCGACAAATATCTTGTCGCATGCCAACTTAGGCACTGCCACACGACACCTTTTGCTGTCGATGAAATAGAATGTATCACTCTCACGATACTGTTCATATTCGTTCCAAGCACCTATTTTATCTTGCGGACGGTACTCAACCCACTCATCACCGTTCTTTACAAAATATCCACCGTCGTAAACCACAAGGGCTGTTGTCTGTGCAAGCACCGACGATACAACAGCAAACATGACAGCCACACTCAAAAAAAATCTCTTTTTCATAATTGTATCTTTTATTTTTTAAACTTATCCCAATAATCTGATTCAAAATGCACTCCGTTGCTATACACAACTCCGTTACTCTCATACTCACCTTCGACAACCCTTATTCCATTACAACCAACTATTATATTGCATCTCTTTGCCAACTCACGTTCACCACCAATCATGCAGTCGTTTGCAGCCGTATTGAAACCACCGATGCCACCTACGACTATATCCATTTGGCAATATTTATCGGCAGGAGAGTCGTAAACAAGAATGGTGTTTCTGTTACCATACAACTGTATAAAACAACGACCGTCGACATCGAGCCTTTGTGTAACCTTCATGCCACGATATGTGTTACCCTCTTGCAAATAGAAGAACTGTTCAAGGTCGGTTTTCATAGCAGTGTAACCCTCTTCGTCGGTCGATTTACGATAGAGATAGGCAGGTGTTCCACCATCGACACTTTGGATAAATATAGCCTTCATTGTTGCCGAATAGCCATCGACAAGCCACTGCTCTTTGGGAGTATGTTTTACTATATAATAGAGTAGAACATCCTCGGGAGTTATTATATCGGATAACTGCCCGTTTTCGCCATTGGCACCTTTATTGAAACCCGTACTGTTTATCCAGTCGTATAAGCCACGTGTAGTGTTTAGCGGAGTCGCCACATAATGCTCACCGGTACAAGGCAGTTCAACGAAAGCAGGCTCGGCAAGTTTCGCTATTTCGGCATGTATAAGTTCAGCCTCTGCCTTCCACTCTTTTCTCAATGTTTCAATTTCATTGTCAATATTACTATGTTCTTCATTACCAGCCCTCTTCTCTTCTTCGAGTTGCTGTATCCTTGGCATATAATAATCGAACATGGCAAGAGATATATCACCGGGGATATCGGGATGTACAGTTACCTCCTCATTCAACACAACAGCACCGTTGTCGAGTCTCTTCGTTGAGGCACAAGGCATACCCTGCTCGGGTGAAACAAACATCACATCCTTTTCTACACCGTCCTCAATCATAGCAATATCCATACCTTCTTCATTCACCATTCTAAGTATATTCGGCATATCGACATTTTGCAGAACAGATATCTGCACCTCGGGAAGATACGAATTATCGTGTACATACAGAGCAATACTATCGGCAAAGAAAAGCGCCTTTTGCTCTTCGTTCTCCCTTATGTTGAAGATGAGCGACATTTCAAAAATTTCCTCGGCAAAAAAGATATCGTACTTATCGAGCAGTGCCGCCCAATTGTAATAAGCCTCATCATCCTGCGAAATATAACTGCTCTGTATTATTCCATCATCCTCAACAACTATTGATGAATCAAACTCTCCTGTTTGCGAATGAATATCATCTATAAAAACTTTCAACCCCTTGGTATAGTACTCCTGTGCCTGTAACGATATAGTCGAAACAATGGCAATAAACATTATAAAGAATATCTTTTTCATAATAATTTTCTCTACGGTTACTTAAAATCCAAAATCGACGTTAATACCTTTGCCATCTAATTCCATAAGTGAGGCATAATTCAGCCCTGCGATATACACAACCGATAGTTCATCGTCGCCACTATCGTTTATCACAAGAACATTTTCGGAACCGGCATATATTACCGACAACAAGCCACTCTCCCTGTTTATAGCCATAAGTTCCATGCCCAACACCTTTTCATTCTTTTGCAGGAATGGCTTAAGGGCACTTTTCAGTTTATAGTAACCCTCGCTACCGGTAGTGGAGAAACGACGCAGACTCTTTATTGAACCTATAACAGGAACAATTTCGTCTATTTTCATACCAACCGTTGCACCCCTTAACATCTGTTTAATCATGCTGAATGAGATGTATGCATAGTCTATCTCATCCGACTTTATCCTTACCAGATTCTGCACAAACTTATCGCTCTCACTCTTGTTAACTGCTTGCAAGGATTGTGCAGGTAAGACAGCAGAAGAGTGAAATGCCACACAAGTAAAAATTAAAAATGAGAATAATAACCGTTTCATATTATTATATATATTTTCGCACATTTACCATTTTAAAGTTTTAAGAGTCGATTCAATCTCTTTTATATTATTATGTGTACTATTCATTGCTATTTGCACATCACACATAGCAAGTTTAAAGAGTTCCAAAGCCTCCTCGGGGTTGTCGAAAGTATCCTTTTCGGGAACATGTGCCGCCACAACCGATTCGCCGGACGTTGTAACAGGATGCCCTATTTCGTTTATAAAGATATACCCTGTAACAACAAGTACGATAGTTACAACTGCGGCAACTCCGCGCCATGCAATACGTTGTATATTATATATATGTCTGCCACTTACGGTACTCTCCCTCTTTACAGGTGATTCATTAGGCAGAGAATCGATAAAAGACTCCAGACGCTCACAGGCACCCAACGGCATTGAGTAATCGGGTTCACTGCCACACAATGCTATTATTGCATCCTTATCCTTGCGAAGTTCAACAGGGACATCATTCTCGCAAAGATAGCGACAAAGTTCGCGCTCCTCTTCAACAGAAAGTTCCGCATTAAAGAACTGTTCCATTTTAATTCTGAGTATCTTTTCTTCCATAATCAAACTCCTTTATCACAATTTATTATAAAACTCTCTGAATTTTTTTCTCACTCTCGATATTATTACCCTCACATTCACCTGTGAAATACCTGTAACACACTCTATCTCCTCGAAACTACAACCATTCATTCTCATTTCAAATATCTGCTTATGCTGTATTGAGAGTCCGGCAAGAAAATGTTCCAAGCACCATTCCACCTCTTTCTTTTCAATATCGGGCGGTGAGTATGTCGATATTTGAGCAGATGTTACATCACTTTCAACGGGAAGTGCCCTTTCTACGCTCCTCAAACGGTCGATACATATATTCCGGAGCAGTGTACGACAATATGCCTCGGGAGTAATAACACACTTTAGTTCACCCTTTCGTTCCCACAGTTTAAGATACAGATTCTGAACAGCATCTTCTGCCTCATACCTATCACAAAGCAATCTGAATGCCTCGCGATAGAGCATTTTCTGTAGCGGCATGAACCGCTCTTTAAACTCCGAGTGCGTCACTGTTCTTCTTCTGTTTTTAAATACTTTTCACTCTATAGACGAAAAATTCACTAATTTGTTACAAAGAAAATTAAAAAAAGAAACCATTATAATGTGAAACACCCCAAAAGTTTTTTCTAACTTTTGGGGTGTTTCCATAGTTGTTATTTATATATGACTTTCCTTAGAATCTTAAAACAAAGTTTCTCTTTTTATTTCAAATAACGTTGCGGATATATGTCGTTCCACCAACGGTCATCCTCTTTTAGCCAACGTTCGAACCATGCCATAATACTGTTGTGCCACAAGATACGTTTGGGAACATCGGCAATAAAATGGTCCTCTCCATCGACCTGAATAAATTCAACTGTCTTGCCTAATACTCTTAGAGCATTGAACAACTGTATGCTCTCGCCAACAGGTACATTGGTGTCGGCTGTACCATGCAACAGCAACAGAGGTGTATTTATTTTATCGGCATTGAATAGCGAACCTTGACGGGTAAAGAGTTCCGGATTATTCCAAGGATAACTATGTGCCGCAGCCACAGCATTATAGCCTACACCCCAATATCCTTCGCCCCAATAACTTGTTACATTGCTTATACCGGCATGAGATGCTGCGGCAGCAAAGATGTCGGTTTGCGTTTGCAGATATTGAGTCATAAAACCACCGTACGAGGCACCAAGACAACCTATGTGCTTAGCGTCGACAAAAGAGTGTTCCGAACAGAATTGTTTTACACCTTCTATTATATCGTCGGCAGTACGCTTGCCCCATGCATTCACATGGCGTGCCGAGAATTCCTGTCCGTAACCAATTGTTCCACTGGGATTGATAACATATACCACATAGCCACGCGAAGCAAAGAGTTGTGCCGAATAAGGGTTATCCATCATACGCTGTGTGGGAGTTGTACCACCATAGTAATAGACTATCAGAGGGTATTGTTTTGTTGCATCGAAATTGGGAGGCAGACAGTAGTGTCCATCTATTTCGGTACCGTCGGATGCTGTAAATGTCCAACTATTGATTTCTCCCAACTCAAAATCTTTCAATTCGTCGGCATAAGGGTCGGCAACAAGAGTCGATTTTCCTTTACGGACATCGTATAAATAGCCTGCCTGCCCACTGCTTGCCGTTACACTTGTATATGCCACCATCCCCGATTTTGCTGAGAGAGAGAATGTACGTACACAGTCGCCTTCGAGAGGTAGTTTCTCGAATTTACCACTCTTTGTATTGTATCGGTACACAGGGTTAATATCGCGCTCTGTAGCCTTCATATAGATATTTCCGTCGGCACTGTTCCACTGCAGGAATTCCACACTGGGGTCAAAATTCTTTGTTATGGGAGTAACTGTTCTGTCGGCAATATTCATTATAAATGCCTGAGTATCGAAGTCATTGGCTACCGGATGTGTTCCACAGTTTTTTCCAATACCGCACAAAGCCTCAGGACCACCGAATATTACCACCTGCGACGCATCGGGAGAGTAGTATGCCACATTCATAAAGTAGTCATCACTCACAAGAGTGTCTACATGCAGTGTCTCCACATTCATTCTATAAAGAGATTTTTTACTGAAAGGCCATTTGTCATCGTCGGGTTCACCTGTTACAAATAACAACGACTTACTGTCTTTACTTATATCGCATAGTGTTGTGCTGTTATGTCCGTATGTAAGACGTTCACGCAAGCCTGTTGTTATGTCGTAACGCCAAATAAAACTGCGTTTTCTGCTCCCCGGCAAACGGTTGGTACGGGTTATCATTCGATGTACCGGTCCACTGTCGCCATCGATAGTCTCTTCGATACTGTAGTATAGCGATTTTTCGTCGGGCGACCACACGAAATTACCGGCAGGAACGTTATCGGCAACAACCTTTTCCTGCAAAGTCGCAGGATTTACAAGTATAATTTTTTCTCCTACGTCCGATACAGCCTTATAATAGAGATGCGAAGAAGCGGGAGTCCAGTTCAATGCTTTATACCCCGCAGGGAAAGTTGCTATGCGTTTGCCACTCTTAACATCGGAAAGCACTGTATAATGATGGCTGTTCTTTGCACCATGATTGTCCCAATATGTTGTCAGCAGATAACGACCGTCGGGCGAAATGCGCATATTGGATATTCTGCTGCCATATATTGTGTTCGGCAAAAGGAAACGACTCTTCAACGATGGAGAACATGAGAGAACTGTTGTTGTATCTTTTTTAAGATTCCATTCAGCCTTAAGTGCAGGAGTGCATGAATCGTTTTCGGTTACCAGCATCTTTACTGCCAATTTATATAATACCTGAGGCTCCATGCGCAAATTCAGTTCTGCCACGCCGGCCTTGGATATTGAGTCCTGAACAGATGTTTTACCTTGTCTCATGCCACCATCGACAAATATATCTTTTACAACTCCGTCGACATACACCTCAAAAGGTTGTGGAGAGGTAAATTTAAGTGTGGCACGAGTAAACCTGTCGGCACGCAAGCGAGTAGTAAGAACATATATATTGTTACCTTTTGCCTTGTTGAGATAGATATAACCACAACTATCGGCTACCAACTCTTGGGCGTCGGCACGTTCATCGTCGAGAGGGACCTCGTTCTTCATAAGCAGTTTATTGAAGTCGGGTTTTTCACCTTTGACATTTATACTGTCGGTCAACACCGGACGACGTAACGCAAACTCGTTCGACAACTTAAAACGTGTAATATTATCTGCTATTGAAGTACCGAACACCAACAATAACGTCAAAAACAAATAGATTCTTTTGTACATATTTTTTTACTTTATTATATTTATACTGTCTTATAAGCAAAAAGTTATATCTCCTCTACGTTTGCAAACTTTTCCCACACACGTGTGAATCCATAGTTAGCAACAGCACCAACAGGCACATGCAGTGTAACATTGGAATACACTTCGGGCGATGCTATATCGGCAATGCACACCGGCGGGTTATCGCAATACAGGTAAATACTTTTCAAAGCATTGCAGTTTCTGAATATCTCATTCTCGAGTTTTGCCACAGATGCCGGAAAAGAGACCTTTTCGAGCGATGTGCAATCGTAAAAAAGACCATACCCCACTGCGGTTATTCCTTGTGGAACAACAAATTCTTTCAATGACGAACACTTGGCGAAAAGCCCCTGTGGCAACACATCTATGGTGTTAGGCAATAAGATATCGGTGAGAGATGAACACCCCCAGAAAGCACCGCTCTTTATATTGGTTACGGTGTCGGGTAACACAATTTTCACAAGAGAGTCGCAACCGTAAAAAGCCTTGTCGCCTATTGCCACAACTGTATAATTTACACCGTTATATTCAACGCTCGCAGGTATCGCAACTACACCCGAACACTCTCCGCGCACAACCATGGCAAGTTTATCGCAGGGAGAGAGTTCATATATTATTTCATCGATAGAGACCGTCATTTTTTACCATTCATAACTTTCTTGCGCGAAGATAACGAATTTAAGTTAAATTCTCATCTATATTAAAAACAATATGTAATTAAATGGAACGAGAAATAAGAAGTTGTCTAAATTTATACCGCCGGATTTTTATAGAGCAAAAAAAATAAAAAGACATTTATGAATATAAAAAACAACGAAACTGCGGCTCCCAACATAAGAAAAACTTTTTTTATAAATTTAAACAGCCTCTAAATTTTGTATTACACCTGCGAAACTGTAACTTTGCAGTATGATTTCCGTTGATAACATACGAGTGGATTTTGGTGGAACAAATCTGTTTCACGATGTAAGTTTCATTATAAACAAGAAAGACCGCATTGCGCTTGTCGGCAAGAATGGTGCCGGCAAGACAACTTTACTGCGTATTCTTTCGGGTGGACAACAGCCCACAGAAGGAGCCATATCGAAACAGCGTAACATAACAGTGGGTTACCTGCCACAGGTAATGAACCACGCCGATGGTCGTACCGTATTCGAAGAGGCAGAACTTGCATTCGAGCATATTCACGAGATGGAGTTGCAGTTGCAAAAGATGAACGACGAACTCTCTTTGCGAGAAGATTACGACAGCGACAGTTACCATCAACTTATAGATGACTACACCCACTTGAACGAACAGTACACCATGATGGGTGGCAGCCACTACGAAGCGGAGATTGAACGCGCGCTCACAGGTTTGGGATTTCGTCGAAGCGACTTCACACGCAACACAAATGAATTCAGTGGCGGATGGCGCATGCGCATAGAACTTGCAAAACTGCTTTTGCAACACCCCGACGTTCTGTTACTCGACGAGCCCACAAACCACTTGGATATTGAAAGTATACAGTGGTTGGAACAGTTCCTTGCCCGTAGTAGTAATGCAGTGGTACTCGTAAGCCACGACCGCGCATTCTTGAATGCCGTAACAAACCGCACTATTGAGATTTCATGCGGTCGCATATACGACTACAAACTACCCTATGATAAATTCATGGAGACTCGCAAGGAGCGTCGCGAACAGCAGATACGTGCCTACGAAAACCAACAGAAAGAGATTGCCGACATTAAGGAGTTTATTGAGCGGTTTCGTTACAAACCTACCAAAGCAGTACAGGTACAAAGTCGTATAAAGCAGTTGGAGAAGATTGTCCCCATTGAGATAGACGAAGAGGACACAAGCCGTCTGCGCCTGCGTTTTGCTCCTGCCACACGCAGTGGCAATTACCCGGTTATATGCGAGGATGTAGAAAAGAGTTTTGGTAGCCACACTGTGTTTAGCAGGGTGAATTTCACCATTAACAGAGGTGAGAAAGTAGCCTTTGTGGGACGTAACGGCGAAGGAAAGACCACACTTGTGCGCTGTATACTCAGAGAGTTGGAGTATGGCGGAAAAATAACGTTGGGACACAACGTGCAAACAGCATACTTTGCACAGCATCAGGCACAACTGCTCGACGAGAATCTCACAGTATTCCAAACCATAGATAATGTTGCAACAGGCGATATACGTTTGCGAATTCGCGACATTCTGGGAGCATTCATGTTTGGCGGTGAAGCGTCGGACAAACAGGTAAAAGTACTGTCGGGTGGCGAACGCAGCCGTCTGGCAATGATACGCCTTCTGTTGCAACAGATGAACCTTCTAATACTCGATGAGCCTACAAACCACCTTGATATGCAGTCGAAGGATGTACTTAAAGAGGCTATTCGCGACTTCGACGGAACAGTGATAATTGTGAGCCACGACCGCCACTTCCTCGACGGACTTGTAACTAAAGTATATGAGTTTGGCGACGGCAAGGTACGCGAACATTTAGGAGGCATATACGACTATCTGGCAACCAAGAACGCCGATAACATAAACGAAGCGTTATCAGCAAACAAGAACAGCAATAGGACAACCGAAACAACATCGAAGCCTGTAGCGAGTGAAAGCCGATTGAGTTACGAAGCCGAGAAACAGATGCAAAAGCAACGACGCAAACTGGAACGCCTTGTGGAGCAGAGCGAACAGGCAGTAAACGAACTAGAAGCGGCAATTTCGGCATTAGAGGCCATAATGAGCACCCCCGAAGGTAGCAACGAGAGCAATTTCGAACGTTATGCATCGTTAAAGAGGCAACTTACCGAAGCCGAAAGCGAATGGGAGAATCGTATGGAGGAATTGGAGATGTTGGAAAACTAAAGAGATATAAATTAAACAATTTTACATTATAATTGTGATGAAACGTTTTTTTATCTACACAGCAGTTGCACTTATTGCAACCGCCTGTACAACAGAGAAGCCCATGGAATCAAAAATTGATTTAAAGAATTTAGACCAAACAGTAAACCCGGGAAGCGACTTTTTTGATTTCGCCACCGGAGGATGGAGAAAAAGCCACCCGTTAACCGATGAATATGCACGTTACGGACAGTTCGACGCTCTTGCCGAAAAGAACCGAGAGCAGTTGAAAGAACTTGTTCTTGAGCAAGCGGCAGGAGAGAATGAGCATGGAAGTAACGCCCAAAAAGTAGGCGACCTGTACAACCTTGCAATGGATAGCACACGTCGCAACGACGAAGGATACGCCCCCATTGTACCCCTTTTAAAACAGGTTGCCGAGATTAGTAACAGCAGTCAGGTACTACCCTTGTCGGCAGAACTCATACGCGAAGGAATTGCCGGATTTTTCCATGCCGGAGTAGGAGCCGACATAATGGATAGCGACAACAACATGTTGGGGCTATATCAAGGAGGCTTGTCGCTACCCGAGAAGGAGTACTACACAGACACCGACGAAGCAACTGTGAATATACGTAACAAATATAAAGAGCATATAACAAAAATGTTCGAGTTATGCGGTTTCACAAGCGAACAGGCACAAAAGAGCATGCAAGCCGTCATGAAGATAGAAACCCGCCTTGCCGAAAAATCGAAAAACAATGTAGAACTGCGCGACCCTGCCGCAAACTACAACAAGACATCGTATGGTGAATTAAAAGAGAGATATTCCGACATAGATTGGGACACCTACTTTGGAAAACTTGGGATTGAGGGTATCGACTATCTTAATGTATCCCAACCCGAAGCAATCATTGAAGTAGGAAAGATTGTGAAAGAGGTTCCACTCGAAGAGGTTAAGGCATATATGCAGTGGAATATCATAAACAGCACATCGAACGAGTTGAGCGACGAGATAGAGGCACAAAACTTCGATTTCTATGGTCGTACACTTAG
Source organism: uncultured Bacteroidaceae bacterium (assembly GCA_964512955.1). GTDB lineage: Bacteria > Bacteroidota > Bacteroidia > Bacteroidales > Bacteroidaceae > HGM04593. The sequence goes on along the minus strand of CAZEKX010000020.1, from coordinate 5,460 downwards.
CGGAAAACAGGCACAACAGCCACGTTGGAAGCGAGCATTAGGCACTGTAAACAGTGCTCTTGGCGAGGTTATAGGACAACTATATGTGGCAAAACATTTCCCTCCTGCCGCAAAAGAGCGTATGGTACAACTGGTTAAGAACCTGCAAATTGCACTCGGAGAGCGTATAGATGCACAAGAGTGGATGAGCGATAGCACAAAAAAGGCTGCACACGAAAAGTTAAACTCATTCAGTGTAAAGATTGGTTACCCCGACAAATGGAAAGATTACAGTAAACTGAACATAGACCCCAAACTATCATACGCCGATAACTGCCGTAACATTGCACGTTTCGCATGGGACGAGCACATATCGCGCAAACTGAACAAGCCGGTGGATAAAGAGGAGTGGTTCATGACACCACAAACAGTAAACGCCTATTACAACCCCACCACCAACGAGATTTGTTTCCCTGCCGGAATTCTGCAATATCCATTCTTTGATATGGATGCCGATGACGCTTTCAACTACGGTGCCATAGGCGTAGTTATAGGACATGAAATGACTCATGGATTCGACGATAAAGGCCGCCTATTCGACAAAGATGGCAACTTCTCGGAGTGGTGGACAGCCGAAGATGCCAAAAGTTTCAATGAACGCACACAAGTTATTATAGACCATTTTAACAAGATTGAAGTTCTTCCAGGTTTAAAAGCAAACGGAGAACTCACCGTAGGCGAAAACATTGCCGACCATGGCGGTTTAACCATAGCCATGCAGGCATTCCGCAACGCCACAAAAGAGAAAACACTGCCTGTCATCGATGGATTCACTCCCGAACAAAGGTTCTACCTTGCATACTCCAATGTGTGGGCAGGCAATATTCGTGATGAAGAGATACGTAAACTGACAAAAAGCGACCCACACTCCCTTAGCCGCTGGCGTGTAAACGGCACACTGCCACACATTGACGATTGGTACACAGCCTTTGGTATAACAGAGAATGACCCGCTTTACATTCCCGCCGACAAACGTTTGAATATTTGGTAATATGCCCATTAAAGTACCGGCAGGGTTACCTGCACTAAACATAGTAAAGAACGAAGGAGTACTTGTTGAGGAACTGACAACCTCGACAAGCAACACCTTGCAGATAGCACTGCTCAACATTATGCCCATGAAAGAGACCACCGAGGTCGATTTCATACGTATGCTTGCCACACCCGACATGGAGGTAGAACTGACACTTATGAAGTTAGACACCCACACCCCAAAGAACGCCTCACCCGAACACATGCAACGTTACTATAAAGGGTTCGGTGAACTGCGTAACCGCCACTTCGACGGGTTAATAATAACCGGGGCTCCAATAGAGAAACTTGAATTTGAGGAGGTTACATATTGGAACGAACTTTGTGAGATTTTTGAATGGGCAAAAAGCAATGTTACATCGACGCTGTTTATATGTTGGGCGGCACAAGCAGGACTGTATCATAAGTTCGGCATACAGAAATACCTGCTGGTAAAGAAGATGTTTGGAGTATTTCCACACCGTATACACCACAAGATACCACTATTCGAAGGTTTTGGAGAGACATTTTATATTCCTCATAGCAGACATACAGAACTGCACTGCGAGGATATTCTTGCAGAGCCACGCATAGAATTGTTGTCCGACTCAGAGAGTTCGGGAGTTTACATGGTACAGGAGCGCGGTACACACAACTTCTTTATCACAGGACATTCCGAATATGCTTTGTTCACACTCGACGAAGAATATAAACGAGACATTGCAAAAGGTATGTCAATAGAGTTGCCGGTAAACTACTACACAAACGACAATCCGCAGTTACAACCAATAGACAGTTGGCAACAGGACGCACATAAATTGTTCCACAATTGGTTAAAGCACTATACAAAATAGTATTATCGACCAAATAATATTTATAGGCTGTGAATCAAGCATTCACAGCCTATAAACATATAATACAAATGTTAAAATAACGATGTTTAGTAAAAAACAATCGTTATTTATTTCTATATAAAAAACATTTCATATATTTGCGATATATCATAGAAATATTAGGACAATTCTATTTATTAGATAATCTATTTATTAACCTTAAATCAAAAAGTTATGAGAAAAATTACTCTCTTCTTGTCTATGCTTATTGCAATGACAACGACAGTAGTTGCACAGAACACTTTGGATTTGACATTTACCAGAGTTTCAACAACTGAAGCGACTGTTGCAATTGCAGGTGCAGGAGACGACGCAGTTGAGGTTGGTGAGATTACAGCAGCCGTAACAGCCAACTACGATTGGAAAGACCTCCCTGCTGCCACAACATCGGAAACATTCCCCAATGCAAGTATTCTTTGTCCTGACAAGAATACTAGTGCTATGATGAATGGTGCTGAGGGCGTTTTCACAATCACATTGAACAACGTACCCGACAACTACTCTTTTGGTGATGTTACATTCACCAGTTGCGCCATTAATGGACAAGGACAATTCCAAGGTGATGCAGTAAATGCACAGCAAGTTAATTTCACCCTCAAGAATGGTGATGCCGTATTGGGTACTGTAGAGAACCAAGCCATTAAAGTGAATTCTGGTGGTGGTGAATCTGTTACAGTAAATTTTGATGTTGCAGATTCATATAAGGCTGTAGACGGAACACTTACACTTACTTTGACACTTGCTGTTACAGAGGCAAAAGGATGTTTCTATGGATTGACAAAGATATCAATTGAAGCCAACGAAGTTGCTACAGAAACCCCTGTTGCATACACAGCATCAGTTACAACCAATCCCGCGACAATTGATGCTACTGCAGCAACTGTTATAGTAGAAGACGGTGTTGCAACATTTACAGCAACTGCACCTGATGGCTACGAGTTCGTAAACTGGACAAAGGGTACAGAGACTGAGTCTACCGAGAACCCATACCAGGTTACTCTTACCGAGAATCTTGAACTCGTTGCAAACTTCCAAGAGAAAGTTGTATTACCCGAGGAGAAGGAGTATACATATACTTTGACCGAGACAAGATTGAGCGCAAGCGACCTGATGGCAAAAACAGAGCCTGTTTATATTGCAATAAAGAACCTTTCATATACAAACTCATACTACTTCGTTGGTAATACAGGTGCAGCGCCTTATAGCCAGGCTGAGTTCAGCGAAGATGCAGTATTTGTATGGGAACCCATGGTGGCAGGTACACTCTATAAATTGAAAAAACTCGATGGTACATATATGTCGGGCGCTACTCCCACTACATTTAGCAGCGACCCAAGTGCTGCAGGTATATTTGCAGCAATAAACCCGACAACTGCAAACGGATTGTTGAGCAGAGACTCAGAGGGCGATAATGTAGATAGCGAGGATTTGTTGGTTCGCTTTGTTAACGGTGGCGCAACAGGTTCATCGTGGTTGAACGTACAAGATGGTGATACAGGAACACCTACATACAATACAGAAAGAGGTGGTTGGACAATTCACTATGCATACGAGGTTAAGGTTGAGGAGACTGAAAAACCTGCCGGTATAGACTTTGACAAGACTTACAAAGTAAAATTCGATGCAGAAAGACTTTCTATAAAAGATGAGGCATACAGCAGTTACCTGCCTACAGAGTGGGATATAACATTCCAATACAGCAGTGATGCCGACAAGTACTTTATCAAAGACTTCTTGGGTGCAAACCTTATAGACATGAACTACGGTTATACAACTTATACCGTTAGCGATGATAATCCTTATCAGTTCGATATCAATATCGAGGAGGGATACAACACCTTGTGCATGCTTGACGACACATACGAGAACTATTTGATATTCTGTAACAAAGACGGTGAGCAAAGCGGTTCTATCACTGTTACTGTTGACGACGAAGGCAATGCTACCGTAGGTGATTTCTCGGTATATTACCTTAAAGCAAATGCAGACAACGGTGCAACTGAAGAATTGAAACTTGTTGCTGTTTATGGCGAAGACGAGGTTGTAGAACCTGCCGGACCCGAAGTTGTATTTGAGATGACTGCCGGACAGATTGGTACAGTACCTCAAAAACTTTCGGACGAGGATGCCGCTAAGATATTTGACTTATCAACACTTACCATTGCTGTTAAGGTAACAACTCCTGCTTCCATGGACGAAAGCGGACGTCAAGCACTCTTGTGCACCTCTGACCCGACAGCAAATGCCAATACAGACGCAATGCCTACCGGTTCGGCTTATGTTGGATACGGATTTAATAATGCAGACATTGGTTACCTTGCTTCATGCAAAGATGGAGACCGTTATACTACGAAGTCAGGAATTACAGGAGGTACAGACAACGTTCTAGTATATGTTTTGAACCCCGATGGCAATAACTTTAAATCGTACGTAAACGGAAACGTAATTCAAAATCGCGACTTCGGTGGTTATGAAATTGCTACTCCCAAAATGGTTAAAGAGGACCATTCTAATGCATGCATCTACATTGGTGGCGGTATGACAGCAGAAGGTGCAAGAGAGGCTTACACTGGTACCATTAAGGGTATTAAAATCTTTAACGGTGAACTTACAGCCGAGGAGATTGCCAACATCGTATTCCCCGAAGAACCCGAGGCAGCATCATACACAGTAACAGCAAATGTTGCTCCCGTATCGGATTGGGGTACAGTAACCATAGAAGGTTATGAGGGCACAGAAGCCTCTATTAAAGAGGGTACAGAAGTAACCCTTACTGCAACACCTGCAGAGGGTTATGAATTCGACTCTTGGACAGATATAGCAGGCAACGAACTCTCCAAAGAGGCTTCATATAAATTCACTGTAACAGCCGATGTAACAGTTATTGCATACTTCGCAGAGAAGGCTGTAGGAGCAGAGTATTTCAGTATAGAAAAAGTATCACCCGACGAGGGAGTTGTAACAGTGTTAAGTCAGATTCATTTAACACCTACTGTAAGCAGTTTGTATGACCTGCCCACCGGATGGACAATTACCGATGCAAACAACAACAGCTATGAGGTTTCTATTGAATGGGGTATGAACCCGTGGTACGATGTATTGGTAAGGCTCAAAGAACCCATTACCGCTCCCGGTACATATACATTGACCATTCCCGAGGGTAGTGCACAGGATGATAATGGTAAGATTATCTCGGTTGCTACATACAGTTGGACAATTGAAGAGACCGCAACCGGTATCAATGGTATCGATGCAGAGAATGGTGAGACTGTAATCTTCGACATCACAGGTCGCAAGATTGAGGCTATTACCGCTCCCGGTGTCTACATCGTTAACGGTAAAAAGGTGCTGGTTAAGTGAGAGTAGTAAAGGTTAAGTTTACTTAATCGATAAATATAAAAAAGGTATCGCAAAAATGAAGTGAACCCCAAAGTTTGGACAAAAAACTTTGGGGTTCACTTCACTCTGCGCATGGGCGTTTTCTTAACGGAAAATTCCGTTATTTTTTGGAGGCTCC
>CAZEKX010000019.1:0-31561 GCA_964512955.1 uncultured Bacteroidaceae bacterium | reverse complement strand
GAGTGCTTTTACAAATTTATTTCGTAATGTTGCACTTGCTGGTTGACTCTGCGCATACTTAATATACTGTATTTTTACACAAGGAATTCTTTTAAAGATTTGCATATTTAACAAAAAAGCAATATCTTTGCACCCGCTTTAAGAGTACATCGTGTGATGGCGAATTAAGCAACAATTAAACTTAATTTAGAGTAACACAAATTTTTAACAACATGAAATCATTAAGCATTAGTGGTTCTGCAAGAACCGAGGTAGGCAAGAAGGCTACCAACGAGTTGCGCAAACAGGGAATGGTACCCTGCTGCCTTTACGGAGAGAAAAGAGACGAAAACGGTAACCCTGTAAGTTTCGCATTCAGTGTAACAACAGACAGCCTTCGCAAGTTGGTTTATACTCCCGACATTCACGTAGTAGAACTTACAATCGACGGTAAAGCATACAAAGCCGTTATGAAAGATATTCAGTTCCACCCTGTTAAGGATACAATCCTTCACGTAGACTTCTATGAGGTAACAGAGACTAAGCCTATCGTTATGGCTGTTCCTGTCAGACTTGAAGGACTTGCAGACGGTGTACGTGCCGGTGGTAAGTTGGTTCAGTTGCAACGCACACTTAAGGTAAAGGCTGTTTACACTGCAATCCCCGAGAAACTTTTTATCAACGTTACCTCACTCGGTTTGGGTAAATCAATCAAGGTAGGCGACCTCTCATTCGAGGGCTTGGAACTTGTAACTGTAAAAGAGGCTCTTGTTTGTGCAGTTAAGACTACACGTGCATCTGCCGCAGCGGCTGCCGCTGCGAAGTAATTTGCTAACGAATGAAATATCTTATTGTCGGTTTGGGTAATATCGGAAGCGAGTACGAAGGAACCCGCCACAACATAGGATTCACAGTATTGGACGCTTTTGCAAAAGCGTCCAATACTGTTTTTGTCGATAAGCGATATGGTTTTGTTTCCGAGGCTTCGTGCCGCGGACGTAAACTTATTCTGCTTAAGCCATCGACATACATGAATCTTAGTGGAAATGCAGTACGCTATTGGATGCAGGCAGAAAAAATTCCATTGGAGAATGTACTTGTTATTGTAGACGACCTTGCTCTGCCAGTAGGAGCATTACGCTTAAAAGGACAAGGCAGTGATGGCGGACATAACGGTTTGAAACATATTGCGGCAACATTAGGAACAACAAATTATGCACGCTTGCGTTTTGGTATAGGCAATGACTTCAGCAAGGGCAGACAGGTGGATTTTGTTCTTGGAGCATTTGACAGCGAAGAACAAAAGATTATCGATGAGCAGGTATCTGTCTGTTGCGAAATAATAAAAAGTTTTTGCTTTGCCGGTATCGCACGTACCATGAACCAATTCAATAAAAAAGGAGTAGGCAAGGAATGAGTGATCAAGCACGCATAGATAAATGGTTGTGGGCTGTACGTATATACAAGACACGCAGTATTGCCGCCGAGGCTTGCAAAAAGGGGCATATATTAATAGGCTCAAGGAGTGTAAAACCCGCACATATTGTACGTGTAGGCGATGTGGTTAATGTGAGAAAAGCCCCCATAACATACTCATTCCGTGTACTGAAAGCAGCAGAGAACCGTGTAGGTGCCAAATTGGTACCGGAACTTATGGAAAATATCACTCCAAAAGAACAATACGAGATTCTCGAAATGAGCAAGATAAGCAGTTTTGCCGACCGTATGCGTGGTACAGGACGCCCCACAAAGAAAGAACGTCGCGACATAGACCGTTTTAACGAAACATCATACGATGATCTTTATGAGTTCGATGAATTCGATTTCGACACCTTGTAAATGAGATAAAAAATGTACGCTTTCAAAAAGCGTACATTTTTTATAATTACCTATTTTATTATTTGTTTAAATCCTTTATACCTTCTATAATTTTTATAACTGTTTTGGTTGCCTTCTCCATAACCTGTACCGACACAAACTCATAGCGACTATGAAAATTTATTCCACCCGCAAAAAGGTTGGGACAAGGTAACCCCATAAATGAAAGTTGCGCTCCATCGGTACCACCACGTATTGGTTTAACCTGTGGCACAACACCGACATGCTCCATGGCACTCTTTGCAAGTTCAATGATATGCATGCGCGGTTCAACCATCTCACGCATATTACGATATTGTTCTTTTATAGTAATAGCAACGGTTCCGGCACCATAAAATTCGTTTATACTGTCGGCTGTAGCATACATGAGAGCCAGTCTTTTTTCAAATTTCACTCTGTCGTGGTCGCGAATAATATATGAAACCTCGGCTGAATCTACACCGCCACTTATTGACATAAGATGATAAAAGCCTTCGTATCCATCTGTCTCCTCTGGCGACTCATTCATTGGAATAACATCTACTATAGCATTTGCTACACGTAACGCATTTATCATTTTACCTTTTGCGTAACCGGGATGGACATTACGTCCCTGAATAGAGAAGAGGGCACTACTGGCATTAAAGTTCTCAAATTCCAATTCACCTTCGGCACTACCGTCTACAGTATATGCCCAATCGCACCCAAAAAGAGGTACATTAAAATTATGTGCACCTCGTCCAATCTCTTCGTCGGGGTTAAAGGCAATACGTATCTTGCCATGCTCAATTTCGGGGTGTTGCAACAGATATTCCACTGCGGAAACAATTTCTGCAATACCCGCCTTATCGTCGGCACCAAGCAGTGTATGGCCATCAGTAACCACCAAGTCATCGCCTTTATACGCAGTAACCTCGGGGAACTCTTTTGTAGCAAGGATTATGCCCGCATCCTTGTCAAGAACAATATCGGTACCATCGTAATTCTCAACAATACGAGGCTTCACATCTTTTCCGCTCATATCGGGGCTTGTATCAAGATGGGCGATAAAACCAACTACGGGCAGTTCTTTGTTACTTGTTGCCGGCAAAGTAGCATAGAGGTAGCCTTTCTCATCGAGCAAAACATCCCGAAGTCCTATCTCTTTTAGTTCCTGTTCCAAATAACGCGCAAAGACCATTTGACCATTGCTGGTGGGAACTGTTGTTGCATCTTCTACCGATGTTGTCTCGAATGTTACATACTTCAAAAAGCGTTTAAGCAAATTTTCTCTTAATAATTTCATTGTTATTGGTGTTATATATTACTTCCTTGTCAAAGAATTACATTGCATTCTTAATTTATCCCTTATGTAAATTTCAAAGATAAACAATATTTTTTCAAAAACAGATATAAATTCAATAATGTTACAATAAATATACTTATCGACAAATATAAATATCTATAAAATACTTGTATATATATATACAATTTAAGTGCAAGCCCAAACAATTGTTTTATTTTGTTACGCCTAAACAGGTGTAATATGAATTATTTTCTCTATCTTCGCGAAAAATTTTAGAAAAGGAATTTAAACACTATAATCTATGAAAAGAGACACTCAGATTTTCCAACTCATCGAGATGGAGCAACGTCGTCAGTTGAAGGGCATTGAACTTATTGCATCCGAGAACTTTGTAAGTAACGAAGTGATGCAGGCTATGGGTTCTTTCTTGACAAATAAATATGCCGAGGGTTATCCCGGCAAGCGTTATTATGGTGGTTGTGAGGTTGTTGATATGGTTGAAGATTTGGCTCGTAACCGTCTTAAAGAACTCTATGGAGCAGAGTGGGTGAATGTACAACCTCACTCTGGCGCACAGGCAAATGCCGCAGTTTTTCTTGCTGTGCTTAATCCGGGAGATAAGTTTATGGGACTGAATCTTGCACATGGTGGACATTTGTCTCATGGTTCAGCTGTAAATACTTCGGGTATAATATACACACCATGTGAATATAACCTTAACCCCGAAACCGGCCGTGTCGATTACGACCAGATGGAGGAGATTGCTCATCGTGAGCAACCTAAACTTATAATTGGTGGAGGTTCTGCATATTCACGTGAGTGGGATTATAAACGCATGCGTGAAATTGCCGACAGTGTTGGTGCATTGCTTATGGTAGATATGGCACATCCGGCAGGACTTATTGCTGCAGGATTGTTAGACAACCCTGTTAAATATGCGCATATAGTAACATCTACTACACACAAGACATTGCGCGGTCCTCGTGGCGGTATTATAATTCTTGGAAAGGACTTCCCCAATCCTTGGGGGAAAACAACTCCCAAGGGTGAAGTTAAGATGATGTCTCAATTATTGGATTCTGCGGTATTTCCCGGTATACAGGGTGGTCCATTAGAGCATGTTATTGCAGCAAAAGCAGTTGCTTTTGGCGAAGCATTACAACCAGAATTTAAAGAGTATCAGGCACAGGTAAAACTGAATGCCGCTACATTGGCAAACGAATTGATGAATCGTGGTTTCGGCATTGTATCGGGTGGTACAGACAACCATTCGATGTTGGTAGACTTACGTAGTAAATATCCCGACCTCACCGGTAAAGTTGCAGAGAAAGCACTTGTTGCAGCCGATATCACAGCAAACAAAAATATGGTTCCTTTCGATTCTCGTAGTGCCTTCCAAACATCGGGTATCCGTTTGGGTACACCTGCAATAACCACTCGTGGTGTTAAAGAGGATATGATGTCTTTTGTTGCAGAGATGATAGAAACTGTATTAAATGCTCCCGAAGATGAGAAGGTTATTGCTACTGTTCGTCGTAAGGTTAATGAAACAATGAGCGAATATCCCTTGTTTGCATATTAAAAAGTATCATTATAAAAATATAGGTTCCAAATTAATTTGGAACCTATATTTTTATAGTATAATACCTATAGAAAAACTAAGATTATTGTCGGAACGTTTAGCATGGTATTTTGTCCCGCTATCTTTGTCTATAATACCATTAGTATGTCTGCTTAATCCTATATCGAATGCAAAGTCAAAGAATACTCTGTGTATCTTTACCCCCAAACCTATTTCCCAATAGTATGTTATGGGGCGAAGGTCTTCGTATAAATCCAAGTTGAAATTCTCAAAATGTTGTCTGTCGTGCGCAGTGAGTATGAATTTTGTCTTTGGCCCTGTAAACATGCTCATGCCGTATGTGTCGTTTTGTATAAAATTGTAACCAAACAGCAATGGAACCTGTATGCAATAGGTGGTTAATTCATACTTAGGAGTTTTTGATGTAATAATATCATCGGGAGCAATCTCTTCGAACTCAAAATCTTGGTTCGTCATACATAAATCACACTCTGTTTGCAGGTAAAACATCCATTTACTAAGACGCATGAACGGCGATATGGAAAAGCCTATTTTGTTGCTATGCATCGTTTTGTTGTCGTACTTATAACCGGTAATATCGAAATCGGTACTATTGTACGTAGATGCATGTGTTCCTATCTTAATACCGTAATTGAATTTTACTTTTTCTCTCTTTTCCTTCTCTTGTGCCTCTGTGGCTATGGAGATGGTAAGGAGTAATATAATTGGTATTATACGGTATATATTCATAACTCTTTTTATTTATTCTTTTTTACACTCCAACCAAATTTTCCAATAAACTCTCCTAAATGGAAATATTTACCATGGGCATATACAAGTGGGTCTGCTGCAGATAAATCCCACTCACCGGTTTCGGAATTCAAATATTTATCGTCTGCCTGTACGTTTACCACCTCTGCAATGAACATATCGTGTGTTCCTAATGGAATAATCTCTTTTACTTTACATTCAATACTCAAGGGAGACTCCATTATTATAGGAGCTTTTATCTCTTTCGATGTACCATATGTCAGTCCGGTCTCCTTTGCTTTGTTGTACTCTTTTCCGGAGCGTACTCCGCACCAGTCGGTAGCGCGTGCCATTTCTGCTGTTGTAAGATTTATGACAAATTCACCATTCTCACGAATAATGGGGTATGAATGTCTCTCGGGACGTACCGAAATATAACACATTGCAGGATTTGTACATATAGTGCCAACCCACGAAACGGTGAACATGTTATAATTCTCCGGTGAATCTCCACAACTTATCAGTACAGCGGGTAATGGGTATATCATTGTACCCGGTTTCCAATTTAATTTCATCTCAATTTCTTATAATAATTCTATGTCATTTACATTTATCTCTTTCTCGCAATAGTGGCATTTAAGAGTTCCACTTTCGCGGTCTACAAGATGAAAATGTGTTGGCATAGGCTCATTGTTGGTTATGCATTTAGGATTTCCGCACTTTGCAAGGTTTCTAATCTCTTTGGGCATGCGAACCTCCTTTTTTTCAACAACCCTATAATTGTGTATTATGTTCATAACCACGTTGGGTGCAACAAGAGATATACGATTTATCTCTTCATCGGTAAAAAATTTATCTGCTACTTTTATCAATCCTTTTTTCCCTAATTTTTTACTGTCGAGATTGTATCCTATGGTTACATTTGTCTCCATGTTTGGAATATCGAGCAGATTTACTACTGCAAATAATTTGTCGGCAGGTATGTGGTCTATTACGGTGCCATTGCATAATGCAGATACTTGCAATGCAAGTTTATTCTCTTTCATACAAAGTTCTGTTTAAATGTTAATACCAAGTACATCGCAAATGAGAGCTTCGCGAACATATAGTCCGTTTTGCGCTTGTTGAAAATAGTAGGCCTTGGGATTGTCGTCTACATCGTATGCAATCTCTGTAACTCGAGGCAATGGGTGCAGAATCTTTAAATTTGGCTTACTGTCGACAAGCATGGCATTTGTCAGTCTGTAGCAGTTCTTTACCTTTTCATATTCCATAAGATCGCTGAAACGTTCACGTTGTACACGTGTCATATACAGAATATCCGCACTTGCAATAACATCTTCATTAAATTCAGTAGTCTCTGTGAAGGAGATATTGTTTTGTCGACAGAATATTCTGTATTCTTCGGGCATGTGTAACTCCTCGGGAGCAATAAAGTGGAATGTCGGATTAAAATGGCGCATGGCATGAAGCAATGAGTGAACCGTACGTCCATATTTTAAGTCTCCAACCAGGTGTATATGCAGGTTCTCAAGAGTACCTTGTGTCTTTTTAATAGAGTATAAATCGAGCATTGTCTGTGACGGATGCTGATTAGCACCATCACCGGCATTAATTATGGGACATGGAGAGACCTCACTGGCATAACGTGCAGCACCTTCCAAGCGATGGCGCATGACTATAAGGTCGGCATAGTTCGATACCATAATTATTGTATCTTTCAAAGTCTCACCTTTACTTGCAGAACTTGTGGCTGCATCGCTAAAACCAATAACTCTTGCTCCCAAACGATTTGCCGCAGTTTCAAAACTTAGACGGGTACGTGTTGATGGTTCAAAAAACAGTGAACCAACAACTTTTCCCGAAAGAATATCGCGGTTGGGATTCTCTTCGAATTTCTCTGCTGTCTCCAATAATGCGAGTATTTTCTCTCGCGATAAATCATTGATAGATACTATGCTTCTGTTCTTCATACGGAATGATATGTATTAAATCATCCGTAAAGATAAATAATAATCCTAAATAAACATACTTTCACGTACTATTTTATTCTAAAAAATGATTATTGGCATATAATTGAATTTTTATTATTAACTTTGCATCTACGTTGAATGGTTAAGTAAAGGACGTAACTATTATGATTAAAAAGATATTGATAACTCTGTGGGTTTTATTCTTCGCAGGTGTTTTTGCTGTTATCCTTGTATTCACAGCCATTTCTAAGGGGTGGATAGGGTATATGCCAAGTCTCGATGAATTGGAAAACCCTTCATATAAATTTGCTTCACAGGTAATATCTGCCGATGGTAAGGTTATGAAGACATGGTCGTACAGTAAAGAAAATAGAACATATGTCGATTATAATGATATCTCTCCAAATCTTATAAATGCTCTTGTTGCCACAGAAGATGTACGTTTCTACGAACATTCGGGAATTGATGGCAGAGCAGTTCTGCGTGCATTGATAAAGCGTGGAATTTTGCGTCAGGAGAGTGCCGGAGGTGGCAGTACTATAACACAACAACTTGCAAAACTTCTGTATACACAGGTAACAGCTGACAGCGAGGCTGAGCGTCTGACACAGAAACCGGTGGAGTGGGTTATAGCCATTCAACTCGAAAAACATTATACAAAAGAGGAAATCATAACCATGTATCTGAACAAATATGATTTTGGTTACAATGCTGTGGGTATAAGAACTGCATCTCAAGTCTATTTTGGTAAATTGCCAAGCGAACTGAATATGCAGGAGGCTGCAATGCTGGTAGGCATGTGCAAGAACTCCTCTTTGTATAACCCACGTCGTCGTCCCGAAAAGACCAAACAGCGTCGTAATGTTGTATTCGGTCAGATGGTGAAGGCTGGTTTCTTGACACAGATCGAAGCCGATAGTTTGAAAGAGACCGATTTGGGACTTAACTTTCACTCTGCCGACCACAAGGCTGGTATTGCTCCCTATTTTCGCGAATATTTACGCGATGTCATGACTGCCAAAAAACCCGAAAAAAAGAATTATCGCGGTTGGCAGATGCAAGAGTTCTACGAAGACTCTTTAGATTGGGAGAATAATCCTCTCTATGGTTGGTGTAACAAAAACAAAAAGGCCGATGGCACATATTACAATGTATATACCGATGGACTGAAGATATACACTACCATAGATTCTCGCATGCAGACATATCTCGAGGAGGCTGTTAAAGAGCATGTAGCAGAATATCTGCAACCTCGTTTCTTTAAGGCAAAAAAGGGGCAAAAAACGGCTCCCTTTACCGATGAACTTACAGTTGAAGAGGTCGATAAAATTATGAATCGTGCAATGCGCCAAAGCGAACGCTATCGTGTGATGAAGAAAAATGGTGCAAGCGATAAAGAGATTGCAGATGCTTTTAATACAAAAGAGGATATGCAAGTGTTTACATATAATGGTATGATAGACACAATTATGACACCTATGGACTCTTTGCGATATTATAAATATTTCTTAAGAGTAGGTGTTATGTCAATGGACCCTCTTACAGGTGAGGTGAAGGCATATGTAGGAGGCCCCAATTTCCATAACTTCATGTATGATATGGCAAATGTGGGACGTCGTCAGGTTGGTTCAACCATAAAACCGTATCTCTATTCACTAGCAATGGAGAATGGTTTCTCTCCTTGTGACGAAACACGTAATGTGGAACAGACACTGCTCACTGAAGATGGCAAGATATGGAGTCCTAAAAACACCTCCAAAACACGTTATGGTGAAATTGTGAACTTACGCTGGGGATTAGCCAATTCCAACAACTGGATATCGGCATATCTTATGAGTAAATTGAATCCATATTCATTTAAAAAGATACTGCATCAATTTGGATTACGTAACAGAGACATAGAACCAACGCCATCACTCTGCCTGGGAGTGTGCGATGCATCGGTTGGAGAGATGGTAAGTGCATATACCGCTTTTGTTGGAAAAGGGATTCGTACAGCACCGCTATTTGTAACACGCATCGAAGATAATGAAGGTAATACAGTAGCAACATTTACAGCACAAAAGAACGAGGTTATTAGCGAAGAGAGTTCATATAAGATGATTGATATGTTACGTGCTGTAATAAACGAAGGTACCGGTGGACGAATACGTCGTGTATATAACATTACAGCCGACATGGGTGGTAAAACAGGTACAACTCAGAACAACTCCGACGGTTGGTTCATGGGCTTTACTCCATCACTTGTAACAGGTTGCTGGGTTGGTGGAGAGGAACGCGATATTCACTTCGACAGAATGAGTGATGGACAGGGTGCTTCCATGGCTTTACCTATTTGGGGTATATATATGAATAAGGTATATGCCGATAAAAGTTTACCATATTCACAAGATGAAAAATTTGATATACCCGAGGATTTTAATCCTTGTGGCGTAAATTTATATACAATGTCGGAAGAGGGTGATACCTTGGAAGTTAAGACCATATCCGATACTGACACAAAACAGGTTGCAGGTTTCGATGACCTCTTCCAGTAACAGAATAATAATAAACATAGACAATGGGACCAAAGATTGTTTAAATACATTGATGGTCGCGGTATGTAAAATTTGAAAATATGAAATTTGTAGGAATTATTCCGGCACGTTATGCCTCAACACGTTTCCCGGGGAAGCCTTTGGCTATGCTCGGTGGTAAACCGGTAATTCAAAGAGTTTATGAACAGGTTCAGCAATGTTTCGATGAATTGTATGTAGCAACCGACGACGATCGTATTGCAGATTGTGTAAAGGCCTTTGGTGGTAAGGTTGTTATGACATCGGTCGATTGTAAAAATGGCACAGAGCGTTGCTTGGAAGCATATCGTAATCTTAATATCGATTGCGATGTAATAGTCAACATTCAAGGTGATGAACCTTTTATTCAACAGAAACAGGTTGAAGCACTTATAAAATGTTTCGACAACAATGAAACAGATATTGCCACCCTTGTAAAACCTTTTGAGAAAGAAGATGGTTTGGAGCGTCTGGAGTGTCCAAATTCGCCAAAAGTGGTATTCACAGAGAAGGGATATGCAATGTACTTCAGCCGTTCGGTAATTCCATATCTGCGTAGTGTAGATAAGTCGCAATGGCTCGAAAAGCATACATTCTACAAACATCTTGGAATATATGCATACCGTACAAATGTGTTGTCGCAGATAACAACTTTGCCACAATCGCCCATGGAGGTTGCCGAATCATTAGAACAATTGCGTTGGCTCGAGAACGGTTATAAAATAAGAGTAGGTATAACCGATATTGAAACTGTCGGAATAGATACACCCGAGGATTTGGAACGAGCAAAGGAATTTGCAGCATCCATTGGTCTTGCTTGGAACGATTGATATATGCCTGTTCCACCCAAAATAGAACCTATGGCAATATCCTCTTTGGTGTTGCCACAAAAGATAAGAATGACAAACGGCATTACTCTGTATACACTAGAGAGTAATGCAAAGGATGTCATTCGTTTCGACATGCTGTTTCGTGGTGGTTATGGCGTACAACAACAACCTTTACAGGCTCTATTTACCAATCGAATGTTACGCGAAGGAGCAGGAAAACTCTCATCTACCGAAATATCAAGAAAATTCGACAACTATGGTGCGTGGATTGATATGTACTCCTCGCAAAATTGCAATCACATAACCCTGTACACACTTGCAAAGCATTTTGAACCAATGCTCGACGTGTTGTGTACCATGGTTATGAAGCCACATTTCTCACCAAAGAATCTTGAGACTGTAAAACGCAATAATAAATCATTTTTTCAGATAAACAGTAGAAAAGTCGGTGTTGTGGCACAACGCTACTTTGAGAACTCCTTATGGGGCAATGATCATCCTCTTGGACATATTGTTTGTGCCGAAGATTACGACGCAATAACAGGTGATTGTCTAGTAGATTTCCATAGTAGAATATATAATTCGCAAAACTGCACACTATTCATGTCGGGTAATGCAAGCGATGCTATGCTTAAAACTGTTGAATCGCGTTTAGGCAATACTCCATGGGGTAATAATAATGTGGTTTCAACTCCTGTAATTTACGATTTTAATTCTATCATGGGACGTAGAAAGATTTGTGTCGATGGTGCTTTGCAAAGTGCAGTAAAGATAGGCTGCATGTCTGTCGACGCATCACATGCCGATATACATTCTTTGCGTTTCCTTACAATACTCCTTGGTGGATATTTTGGTAGCCGTCTCATGAGTAATATTCGTGAACGTAACGGATATACATATCACATACAGGCAGAATTGGATGCATACGGGAAAAAGAACTCTTTTATGATATCCTCTGAAACAACAAACGAATATGTGGAGCCTCTTATCGATGAAGTGTATAAAGAGATCAATCGTTTATGTAACGAACCTATTCCTAAACAAGAGTTGGAGTTAGTTCGTAATTACACCTTAGGTGAGTTGTGCAGGGAATATGAGGGCGCACTTGCCAAAACCGAAGTGTTCATAAATGCATGGTTGTCGGGAGAGACATTTGAGACAGTAAACAGGTACATAGAAACAGTACGAAGTGTGAACACTGATGAACTTCAAAGAATAGCATGTGAATATTTGCAACGAGATATGATGTTTGAAATAGTTGCCGGTGCCTGATTCTTTAATCTCTTTTATCATTTATTTTGATTAAAATCTTCTATTTTTTTGCCTTTTATCAACTATCTTGTTATCTTTGCGGTAAACCGCGAACATAGGATACGGCTTACTATGAAATATTGAAGCAAACTTTATATATATCGTTCGCCTTTCACTATCTTCGCTAAACAATAGTATGCAGACAAACATTGTTTGGTATACTGTTTTGTAAATACATTAGTAAATGAGACACAAGATATATTCACTTATTCTTATACTTGCTATTTCCTCGGTCGGATACGGGCAGAATGTAGTAACCGAGAAATTGTTAGATGGCGTTCAGGCTGTCAAAGAGGGTTTCTCTCCATTGACAAATCTTTTTTCTAAGAAAGATAGCACAAATAAACCCAACGATAATATTAAAGCCACAATACTTAAAGATGGTACATCGTACATTGGCGAGATGAAAGGTAAACGTCCGCATGGCAACGGTAAGGCCATATATAAAAATGGTGATATTTACGAAGGCTCTTTTGTAAAAGGGATGCGTGAAGGTAAAGGTGTTTACCGTTTTAAAGATGGAGAACGCTATGAGGGCGATTTTCTTGCCGACCGTCACCATGGGAAAGGAGTGTATCATTTTTCCGACGGACGTGTGTACGATGGCGATTGGTATACCGATTATCAGCAAGGATATGGCAAAATGAAATATCCAAATGGTGATGTATATGTTGGTTCTTGGGTAGAAGATAAACGAAGTGGTTCAGGAAGTTATTTCTATGCAAATGGAGCATCGTATGTTGGTGAATGGAATAACGATGTACACGAAGGTATGGGTACATTTATATGGAGCGATTTCAGCAAGTATGTAGGAGAGTGGAAAAATAATATTCGTGAAGGAAAAGGTAAATATATCTTTGTAAATGGAGATGTTTATACCGGAGACTGGAAGAAGGATATGCGTGAAGGTCATGGAGAATATATATTTGCCAATGGAGATAAATATGTTGGCGAATATAAATATGGTCTTTGGAATGGAAAAGGCACATATACTACAGCCGACAGTGTTGTTTACGAAGGAAACTTTGTAAATGGCATGCGTCATGGACATGGCAAAATGGTTATGAAAAACTCTGCAGTATATGAAGGAAACTGGTGTAACGACAAACGCTCAGGAAAAGGTGTATATACATGGGCAAATGGTGATGTCTACGAAGGAGAATGGAGTAATGACACCATGCATGGCGAAGGTATACTGCGCCTTGTAAATGGGACAAAATACCGTGGAAGTTTTGTGAATGGTTGCGAACATGGCAAGGGTGTAGCAGTAGACAAGGATGGAATACGTTACGAAGGAACATTCAGCAATGGGCAACGCAATGGAAAATTCATAATCAAAGATAGTGAAGGGAATATTGTTCGCGAATGTGAATATGTATTAGGACAAACAGAAAACGATTAATAAATATTACTATGATTCTCGATTCTTTAAAAAATCTGAAACAGTATGCAGCAATGCATCCACGTTTTGAAAAGGCTATAGATTTTATTATGAATACCGATTTGGTAAATCTACCATTGGGACGTAACGAGATTTGTGGCGATGAGATATTTGCAAATGTAATGGAAGCACAACCACGTACAAAAGAGGAGGCACCGCTCGAAGTACATCGTAAGTATATAGATATACAGATACCTCTTACAGGCGATGAAGTTATGGGTTATACACCTATAGACGATTTACCAAATGGGGAATACAGCGATGAGAATGACGTTACACTATACCCTGTAGGAATGCTTGCCACCGACTATGTAAATGTAAAACATTCCATGTTTACAATATTCTTTCCGCAAGATGGTCATGCACCTGCTGTAACCCCTGCAAAACTAAAGAAAATAATAATTAAAGTTGCGATTTAATTATTATACACACAAAAGAAGAAGTTTAAATATAATACTAACTAATACTTACCACTATGCTGAACCTAATTAAACGAGACGGTTATTTGGCTCCGTATACTTTGGAGATAGACGGGCGTTATCGCTATTTTCTTCAAAGAGAGAGAGAATTGACGAAGAACGGCAGACAAACTTTGTCGGATTTCGCTTCGGGTTATCTTTATTTCGGACTTCACAAGACAACAACCGGATGGGTGTTTCGCGAGTGGGCGCCAAATGCCACAAGGATAGTGCTAATAGGAGACTTCTCAAATTGGGAGGAGTTACCACAGTACGAACTTAAGCAATTGCCCGGTGGGGTGTGGGAGAAACGTCTTCCCCGCAAGGCTCTTGTACATGGTCAGCATTACAAGATGAAAGTCTATTGGAATGGTGGTTGTGGTGAGCGTATTCCGGCATGGACACGTCGTGTGGTACAGGATGATACTACAAAAATATTCAGTGCGCAAGTTTGGAACCCCGAGGAAGAGTATACATTCAAACATAATAAATTTACACCTAAGCGTTCACCTCTGCTCATTTATGAATGTCATATAGGTATGGCACAAGAGGGTGAATATGTTGGTACATATAAAGAATTCAAAGATAATATACTCCCTCGTGTAGCAGCAGATGGATATAACTGCATACAGATAATGGCAATCCAAGAGCATCCATATTATGGAAGTTTTGGCTATCATGTCTCGAACTTTTTTGCTCCGTCATCACGTTTTGGAACCCCGGAAGAGTTAAAGGAACTTATTGATGCCGCTCATGGAATGGGATTAGCAGTTATAATGGACTTGGTTCATTCACATGCTGTTAAAAACGAAAACGAGGGTTTGGGCTTGTTGGATGGAGACCCTGCACAATATTTCCATTCGGGAGAACGTCGTATACATTCTGCATGGGATTCATTGTGTTTCGATTATGGCAAGAACGAAGTTGTTCATTTCCTTCTTTCAAACTGTAAATATTGGCTCGAAGAGTATAAATTCGATGGTTTCCGTTTCGATGGAGTTACATCGATGATATATTATAGTCATGGATTAGGCGAGGCATTCTGTGGCTATGGCGACTATTTCAACGGGCATCAGGACGGTGATGCCATCTGTTATCTTACACTTGCAAACAGACTCATTCATCAGGTAAATCAGAATGCTATTACCATTGCCGAAGAGGTTTCAGGTATGCCGGGTCTTGCTGCACCTATTGAAGATGGCGGATATGGTTTCGATTATCGTATGGCCATGAATATTCCCGACTATTGGATTAAAGTTATTAAAGAGAGTCGCGATGAGGATTGGAAACCATCATCTATATTCTGGGAATTAACAAATCGTCGTAAGGATGAAATGACAATATCATACGCCGAAAGCCATGACCAGGCTCTTGTTGGTGATAAAACCATTATATTCCGTTTGATAGATGCCGATATGTATTGGCACTTTAAACGTGGAGATGAAACCGGCATGGTAACACGTGGCATTGCTCTGCACAAGATGATTCGTCTCATAACATTGGCTACCATCAATGGTGGATATTTGAATTTTATGGGTAATGAATTCGGACACCCCGAATGGATAGACTTCCCACGTGAAGGTAATGGTTGGAGTCATAAGTATGCCCGTCGTCAATGGAGTCTGGTCGACAATCCCGACTATTTTTATGCTCCTTTGGGCAACTTCGATAAGGCAATGACAAAACTTATAGGCAATGTGAAGAATTTCCAAGACCGTCCTGTACGTGAAATTTGGCATAACGATGGAGACCAAGTGCTTGCATTCTCACGTAGAGATTTAATATTTGTGTTCAATTTCAGTCCTACACGTTCATTTACCGATTATGGTTTGTTGGTTCCCGAAGGAGATTATTCAATAATACTGAATACCGACGATAAAGAATTTGCAGGAAACGGTTTTGTAGACGATACTCAAGTACACTTCACACAGTATGACAAGT
This sequence comes from uncultured Bacteroidaceae bacterium, assembly GCA_964512955.1. Classification (GTDB taxonomy): domain Bacteria; phylum Bacteroidota; class Bacteroidia; order Bacteroidales; family Bacteroidaceae; genus HGM04593. The sequence continues at coordinate 15,599 of CAZEKX010000019.1, read as the reverse complement.
TGCATGCACGTCGCAAGAAAGGGTGGTTGCAACTATATTTGCCTGCACGTACTGCACTTGTGCTAAAGAAAAACAGACAGAAGAAGACTAAATAATGAGATCTGTTAGCGAGAAACGATTGCAACGAACAGTGGCACTTGTATGTGCCACACTGTTCGTTGCATTCTCTTTTACATTTATATTATACAAGACCTCTTTGCTCGAAGTACTATATGATAATGTAGCAACAGGTAAATTAGAGTATAATTCATATATCACATCCGGTATAATAACAGTCGCATTGACATTGTTTGCCTTCTGGTTAAACAAATTTATGAAGTTTCAACGTGAATGGACTGCACTGGCTTATCTTCCTTCGTGCATTATATTGGCTTTTATAACAGATATAAATCGTACCATATATAATGATGAAGGTAATATTCTTCTCTGGATTTATATTTTTTTGTCTGTCGTACTGTTCAACCTTTTTATATCATTTATTCTGCGTAGAATCCTTTTTGCAAAGATAAAAGATTACAATGTAGAGGGTAATAGAATGGTGTGGCGCAATATGATGCTTTTTACTTTTATATTTTTGCTTACAGGTACACTATCCGACAGTGATAGAAATTTCATGTATGAATCTGTTGCCTATACACAATATAAACATGGTAACATTAATGCAGCATTGGAGGTTGCCAAAAACGATTATGCCGCATCGAAGGAACTGACATCATCACGTGCGTTCTATCTTGCAATGCAAGGAGAGATGAGCGACAAATTATTTAATTATCCGCAACATTTTGCTTCGGAAGGCTTGTTGCCTCATTTGCCCCAAAGCACTCCATTGTCTCCCGATACTGTATATAAAGCAATCGGCGTACAAAATCTGCCACATAAAACAGTTTTGGAATTACTACAGGAATCTATTAAAGGGGACAGCATATCGAAAATACATAGGGATTACTATCTATGCGCATTACTGCTCGATAAACGAATTTTGCAATTTAGGGATGAACTATCACGACATTATAACATTAATAATGTAGACAGTCTGCCTGTACATTATAAAGAGGCCGTTTTGTTATATAATTATGTATCCGGAAATGGTGAAGTAAAAGATACAACCATACAACGTAAATTTGAGGCTCTGCATAGTATTGCAAAACAGTGCAACAATAATCTCCTAAACAAAAAAGATGGAACCTACGAGGAGTTGAAGAGAACATATTGGTGGTACTATCTATATGAATAACAAATGATTAGCGACGGGCTATAGCCCGTCGCTAATCATTTGTTAGAATGCCAACCCCAATCTGAAACCAATATTATTAAGTGTACTCTGGTCGTAACTCATAAGATTGCATTTATTGGTGGCAATACTGTAATATAGTGCAAAATGGAAACCCATTCCATTAGCCCATGGATAGTAATTGAATCCAACTTCGGGAGACATATAAAAGCCCCAATGGCTCTGATCGCTCATAAAAATATAGTAGTAGTTACTGAATTGCGAGTAACACGCTCCCAATTTCATTCCTACGTATGGCTGAAAATCGGACTCTATAAAACGATAACGTACCAGGGCACCGAAAGGAAGTGTAAACATTTGATGTTGCTGATCACTATTCATGGATAATGTCTCGCTTAACTTTATTGTACGACGCGAGAAATATTCATTATTCGTGTGAAAATTAAGAAAGGCTCCTACAGCAACACTCGATGTAACATAGTAACCACCCTCGAAGTTCATACCCCATCCGCTTGCTCCGTTTGAGAAGTCGTTACCTAATGGTATATTGAATTGCCAATCGATATTAAAATAACTATCGAGTGATATCTGTGCCTTACTTGCCGATGGTGTACACAATAAAACTGCAAGAAGTACTGCTGCTAAAATATTTCGAACTCTTTTCATACAGAATGGAATTTAATATTGTATCACTATTTATTTAAATAAGGAGATTGTATAAATGCTTGGTCAATAGCACTCAATGTTCTTGACAAACTCAACGAATTTCCATTTAGCAAGCCACATATATATGTGTTCCAAAGAACCGGCAGTTTATCGCTTGCAATGGCTGCAGGAGTTGTACCAACCAATTCACCTATTATTGAACCGGTGCTGTAACTGTATATAAACGAGTAGGGATAGTACCAACCCCATCCGCCCCAGTTCCAATAACCGGGATAACTATTCCACCACGGACCGGCACCATAATCGTTGAAGTAGTATGTGTTACTTACATAACTTAGTTGAAGTACCATATCGGCGGCACTACTACCTTCTACAATGGTATAACCATAATCCTCCAGCTTACGGATAAATGCATTTATCACTTTTTCGGAGTTTTCATTATTCCAATACGTAGGTTTTGCATGGTCATCTATAATAAGTATGCTGTCAATGACATGAACGTTATTCAACGTTGCAAAACTGACATTTGCATCATAATTTGTATAAACCAGATAATTGTTGTCTAGTTTGTCCGTATCGGGGTCTTTCTCACACGATGTTGCAAGTAAAGCCAACGCAATAAGTGTAAATAAAGCACTGTTTCTCATAACTGTTTATTTTAGGTTAGTACTATTCAACTTCTAAATTATCTTTTTTTGTGAATAAGTTTATGCGTATTATCTTTCGATACCGGTTGCATTTTGTTATTTAATTTGGTAAATGAACTATCGGAGTTCATCTTCATTGTAACCTTGGGATTGTTATTATCGGAAATTAATTCGTAGATAACCGCTGTGCTGTCGTTGGGCATACCAATGAATATCATTGTTTCTCCACTGTCGCTCCATGTGGCTGGTGTATTCCCATTCATGAAAGTACTGTTTATGTCATACTCCCCATTATTCATGAGACTTAACGCACGAATGGTTAGTACAACATCACCTACCTGCCCATTGTCCATAGGCATCAACCCCTCGAATACAAAAGTCTGCATGTCGGCAACGGTTGAGTCATTCACCATGTAAATGCTGTCTGTCTCGCTCTCTAATACAATCGGTTGAGGCTTGTTATTGCATGAGTTACAAGCCGATAATGTAAATGTTGCAGCAAAGGCTGCGAATAAAACAATTTTTTTCATCCTGTTTGTAATTTATGGTTTTTAGCAAAATAACACATGACCCCCGGCGTGGGTTTAACAGAATGATTTAAGAAAAGAAAAAAAAGGTTATAAATACTTTCTGCACAAGCAAGTGATTATCACACCAATGCCCACTAACAGACACTGACGCCTATCAAATATAAAAAATTACTACCTGTAATTATTTTATAATACTTCTTTTATGTGGAGTGAGTTGTATGCTTGTTGCATCAACCTTTGCAACATCACTTTGTGGAACTGTGCCGGTTGATATAAGATGTATGGTAGAGTAGAGCATATACTCCTGTTGGTCTCCCAAAGGATATACTCTCTGTAGTTGAGTTAATTCATCCACAAGAAAATCGGCGTATACTCCTTCACTCGGTAGAAGATTTCCATCGGGTGAACATAAACGGGCTACAACCGGGTTGATAAAGAATCTGTATGGCGATTCAATAGCCTCGGTGTAAAGATTGTCTCCCATTGTCGATTTTCCAAGTACACGTACTCTGTTATCTGCATTTCTCATACCGGCAATAAATGCCTCGGCAACACCACGTGTGATACCGGTAGAAAGTATATAAATATTTTCCAATTCGGGGATTATGGGGTTTGTAGTAACAATATACTCATTGTTATTATCATCTTCCAAAGAGTATGTCAATTTACCAAACACCGAGCCATCTTTATCTGTAGGTAACAACATTCCTGCCACTGTAACAGCACTGTTCAATGAACCACCGCTGTTATAACGCAGGTCTATGATAAGTTCCTTTACACCTTCATTATTGAATTGTGATAATATATTTTGCATCTCTAACAGATAATCTTCGCCATCGAAACGGTTACATACAATATAACCTACCACCTTCTCGCGTACAGTATATATGGTATCGAGTGATATTGCCGGTGTAGAGACCTGTGTCGATGGCTCTATCTTCAGTGTATCACCATCTTGCCACTCGTATGTCGCAGTCTCATCGTTGAAGTTTATCTTTTTTGTATATAAAACAACTGAGTCACCTTGTTGTAGAAAAGAGTTATTACCTAAAGATATTGAGTGTTTGCCACTTTTCGATATCCATGTACCACGCCTTATACCCGCTTTATATGCCGGTGATTCATTGTCTACGGCAAGAACCAGGGCATATATATCACTTGCCTTTATTCCAAGTGGATCGCGCATTGTGGTAAAACTAATTCCGTAACTTGTTGCAGGTATTGTGTCGGTAAAATAGGATGTCTTATCTGTTTTATAAAGAAGATTTTTAAAGAATGTTTGAGAGTTACCAAAGAAATTCTTGTTTGATAACGGTTTTATAGAGTCTCTCCATAGATAACTCTCCTTCATTTCCGCATATATCCATTGATTCTCTTTGGTGATTTCGAGATATTCGTATGTTCTATCTTCGCCACAGTTTACAAAAAACAGTGAACTAATGAGTGTTATAACCGATAATATTTTTCCTGCAATTTTCATATCTACAAAATTACTCTATTTTCAAATATCTACAAAATACCTTATAATAAAAAAGATATTATCTTTTTCTTAATTCCCAAAAAGCAACTGCCGCTGCTGCCGCCACATTCAAAGAGTCTACGTTATGCGACATTGGAATCTTTGCAACATAATCGGCAGAGGTAATTGTCTGTTCCGATAAACCTTCTCCTTCTGTTCCCATTATTATTGCCAGTTTCGATTCATTTGTGAGAATAGGGCTGTTAATAGGTATGGAATTATCGGTAAGCGCCATTGCTACTGTTTTAAATCCAAAATTGTGTAAGGTATCGAGGGAGGAATCAATAACACCCCATGGAACCAAAAACACTGAGCCCATAGATACTCGTATCGCTCGACGATTTAGTGGATCGCATGTTGTTGGTGTCAACAGCACTGCATCAATACCAAGTGCGGCAGCCGAGCGAAATATGGCACCGATATTTGTTGTATCAACCACGCTGTCTATAACAACAATTCGCTGTGCATCTTTACAAATATCCTCTACTGTTGGCATTTTCGGTCGACACATGGCACATAACACTCCGCGAGTGAGAGTGTAGCCGGTAAGTGCGGCCAACACCTCTCGTTCCCCTGTATACACAGGAATATCGCCACATCGCTCTACGATATGTACTGCATCGCCGTTTATATGTTTTTTTTCACATAATATAGCCAAAGGCTTATATCCTGCATTAAGGGCTACATTTATAACCTTTGGACTCTCTGCAATAAAAATTCCTTGTGCAGAATCCTGTCTACGACGTAATTCGGTTTCGGTAAGTGATGCAAAAACTTCAACTCCCGGATGTGTTATTTCCTTTATCTCAATGAGTGGCATTGTAACTGTTTTTATAAAAAATACAAACTATCCTCTATAGAAGATAGTTTGTATATGTTGAGCAATAATTGCCAAGAGGTTTATTAAGCCTCTGCGGGTGCCTCAGAAGTTTCCTCTGCGGGAGCCTCTGTTGCTTCTGCGTTCTCAGCAGCAGCGGCAGCCTCTGCCTCTGCTTTTGCAAGAGCCTCGGCAGCCTTCTTGTCTGCGACTTTCTTAGCAATTGCTGCATTTACCTCTTTCTCAGCCTCTAAACGTGCTTTTTTGTCATCGCGTTTAGCCTGCTCGTTCTTGCTCTTAATACCGTTGAGAACATTCTCTTTGCTTGATTTCCAAGCATCAAACTTAGCCTGTGCAGCAGCCTCGTCAAATGCACCCTTCTTAACACCGCCTTGGAGATGTTTCATCATGTAAACACCTTCACGAGAAAGGATGTTACGTGCTGTGTCGGTAGGAGTTGCACCGTTGTTTACCCAATACAATGCACGCTCGAAGTTAAGATCGATTGTTGCAGGGTCTGTGTTGGGGTTGTAAGTACCGATTTTCTCAACGAACTTTCCATCACGTGGAGCTCTCGAATCTGCAATCACAATAGAGTAGAATGCGTAATGTTTACGACCTCTTCTTTGCAATCTGATTTTTGTTGCCATTTCTTTTAGTTTTTAATGGGTTAATGATTTGAGTTAACCGATATCTCGTATCGGCGGTGCAAAGGTAATGCTTTTTTGTGTAATAACCAATCTTTTACCGCCTTTTTGTCTCAAAACCACTTTTAAAACTATATTTTAAACTTTTGTTTATGAATTTTCTGTGTCAATCGCGCCAATATGCCTGGGAATCGTGTGTTGATACCCGTAACTCCATAGGTGGTAATTGCATGTAATTACCATATTTTGCAGTAAGGTATGCATCGAAATTCTTAGGGATACGATACTCCTTTCCTTCAAATGGCATCATAATGTATTCGTCAAAAATGTTTTTAGGCAATATTTCGCGAGCAGCAGTTCGGGAACCAAAACTACATACTCTGTCGCAATTCTCATATCTATGTCTTGTGGCAATACGATGCATCGACGATAATATAAAATGGCGTGAAAAGGGTAGAAGTATTGTTTTTGTTATGACAAGACGCAACTTTCTTGCCAAAGTCTGTTCTTTGAAAAAGATGGAACTTTTTACGTACATGAAACGAATACACTCACCACATAACGTAGCCTGTATATCACTCTTTAAACCATCGAGTGGAAATAGATCTATATATACACCGAATGTTCCGGGGTTCTTGTAAAGAAATTCATGAAGAACAGTCCCTTTGTGATGCACTTTTGCAAACGGAACATTGTATTTGGGATTAAGTTCGTGTGTTATAACTTCGTACTTCTTATTCTCCTTATTATATAATTCCACAAATCTTTCATAGTCCGGACGTGGTATGTGTATATCTATGTCATCGTCCCAAGGTATATAACCTTTATGTCGTACCGCTCCCAACAATGTTCCGTAGGCAAGAAAATAACGAATATTGTTTTTCTCGCAAAAAGATGTAACGTCGTCAAGAATATCCAACTGTATCTTTTTTAGTTCTTCCGGTTCAATAGATTTCATATATCAATATATTTTACCTTGCGAAGGTAAGAATTTTATTTAACTATTACTTGTAATTACCCGAATTTATGTAAGTTTGCAGAGATTGAATAGTTTTTCAGGTTAATGTATTATATGGACAACAAGAATAAAACTTCTATACTGCTTATATATACGGGTGGAACAATAGGCATGATGCGCAATTCCGAAACCGGCGCTTTGGAAAATTTCAACTTCGATGCCCTTGTAAGTCATGTTCCCGAATTAAAACAGTTTAATTTAAATATATCGTCAAAAGCATTTAATCCGCCTATTGATTCTTCGGATATGAAACCTGCTTTATGGGCAGAACTGGCAAAAACGATATATGACAACTATAATTGCTACGATGGTTTTGTTATACTGCATGGAACCGATACCATGGCATTTACGGCATCGGCTCTGAGTTTTATGCTCGAAGGATTAATGAAACCTGTAATACTTACAGGCAGCCAATTGCCTATTGGTGTTTTGCGTACCGACGGAAAAGAGAATCTTCTTACGGCAATAGAGATAGCAGCAGCAAAAAACAGCGATGGTACACCTATTGTTCCCGAAGTTTGTATTTTTTTCCATCAACAACTTATGCGTGGCAACAGGGCTACAAAAATCAGTGCCGAAAGTTTTTCGGCATTCAGTTCCAATAACTATCCGGTATTAGCGAAAGCAGGTCTTGAGATACAATATAACCGTAATTATATAAGACCTTATGTGCCAAACAGCATACTTGTCCCTCACTACAAAATGGATTGCGATATAATAATATTCTCTCTATTCCCGGGAATACAACCCGATATAATAAAAAGTGTGCTTGTTGCCGAAGGATTGAAAGGAATAATATTTCGTACATTTGGTTCGGGAAATGCTCCACAGGAACAGTGGCTTGTAGATGCACTTACCGAGGCTACCCGTCAAGGGAAAATAATAGTGAATATTACTCAGTGCAGCACCGGAAGTGTAAAAATGAAACTTTACGAAACAGGACGTCAATTATTGGAGTCGGGCATAATCAGTGGGGGCGATTTGACCGTCGAGGCAGCATTGACAAAATTAATGAATTTGCTTGGCAGGGGACTCACTCCCGAACAGATACGTGTCGATATGCGACGATGTATGGCAGGAGAAATCTCTTGATTTTTTATAGATACTTTTAACAAAATTTAAACATAAAATAAAAACAAACAGCCCAATGAGGCTGTTTATTTTTTGCAAGTCACCTGAAACTCTCCTCGGATATGTGAATACCTGTGTTGAGTGCTTTATGTGAAAGCATAAACAGGCTAATGAATTGCATAGTAGTTTTGTCGTGTTTTATTTTGTGTTTGTGTTATGATTGCCTTCTGATGTGAATCACGAGGCAATCGCTTTTTTATGAATTATAACCGGCATTGCCAACGGAAACAGTCGGGGAATAGTTGTGCAAGGGTATCGGAAGAGACCTCATTCTCAAATATTCCGAAGAACGATGAACCTGAGCCGGACATTGATGCATAGAATGCACCCAAACCATAAAGTTTATCTTTAATATCGGCAGTCTCAGGGTATTTTGCAAACACGCTTCTCTCGAAATCGTTTTTCATTGAACTGCGCCACATATTTACGGGACGTGGTGCCACATCGAAGAGGGATACCGGTGGTTGTGATGGTGTTACCATTGAATATGCCTCTTTTGTGGATATATGTATATGTGGTTTAACAAGTACAAGGTGATAACCTTGCAAATGACACTCTACATTGGACAGAATATTACCTATCCCGGTTGCAAACGCCGGTTGATTTTTTATAAAAAAGGCGCAATCGGCACCTATGCGTGAGGCATACTCCTCTAACTGTTCATCACTTAAAGCAAGTTTTCCAATCTCATTCAACATCTTAAGAGTAAAAGCGGCATCCGACGACCCCCCACCTAATCCGGCTCCTGTAGGAATATGTTTGTACAGACTCATTTGGACCTTGGGAAGAGTATGCTCCAAGGATAGAGTTTTGTATGCTTTTACAACAAGATTGTCGTTGGAATCTCCATCGAACGAAGCATTGTACATATTGAATGTATAATCGGGAGCATCCTCCTCATCGTTTATGGTAATTTCCAATACATCACAAAGAGGAACAGGGTAAAATATTGTCTCTAAATTATGATACCCGTCGGGACGTTTGGAAACAATGTCAAGACCTAAATTTATTTTACTGTTGGGAAATGTTATCATATTCGTAGTAAATTAAGGTTGTTTATATATATGTTATCTCTCTTTGCGTTCCAGTTCTTGTAATCCCTCAAGTTTCTTAGTCTCAAGGAATTCATATATACCGCAAAGGTGTTCGCGAACTTTACCATGCCCGAATTCATAGACTTTAGATACCAAACCATCGAGAAAATCGCGGTCGTGGCTCACACAAATAAGAGTCCCATCGAAATCGCGCAATGCCTGTTTTAGAATATCTTTTGTCTTTAAATCGAGGTGGTTGGTTGGCTCGTCGAGTATAAGCAGGTTTACCGGTTCTAATAGTAATTTCATAAGTGCAAGACGTGTACGCTCGCCACCCGACAATACTTTAACTTTCTTGCTGCTTGCTTCACCGCCGAACATAAATGCACCCAAAAGGTCTCTAATTTTGTTACGAATATCCCCTTTTGCCACATCATCGATAGTTTGAAAGACTGTTAAATCTTCATCGAGCATAGATGCTTGATTTTGTGCAAAATAGCCAATCTGTACATTATGTCCAAGTTGTAATTTCCCATCGTGTTGCAATTCGCTCATAATACACTTTACAAAGGTCGATTTTCCTTCTCCGTTACGCCCCACAAAAGCAATCTTGTCGCCACGTTCCACTGTTAATGTAACATTGGTGAAAATACGTTTTTCATCGAATGACTTGCCGACACCATCGGCAATAACAGGGTATTGTCCCGAACGTGGCGAGGGTGGAAATTTGAGTCGTAGTGCCGATGTATCTTCCTCGTCAACCTCTATAATCTCAAGTTTTTCGAGCATCTTAACACGACTTTGCACCTGCAATGTCTTTGAATATGTACCTTTGAAACGCTCTATAAAGTCTTTTGTCTCTTGTATCATTTTCTGTTGCTCCTCGTACTGTTTCATCTGCTGTTCACGACGTTCGGCACGCAGTTGAAGATATTGCGAGTAGTTTACTTTGTAGTCGTATATACGACCCATTGTTACCTCTATGGTACGGGTTGTAATGTTATCGACAAATTTACGGTCGTGGCTTATTACAACAACGGTTTTACCGTTGGATATTATAAACTCCTCCAACCAACCGATAGACTCTATATCAAGATGGTTGGTAGGTTCATCGAGCAACAAAACGTCGGGGTTACGCAACAACATCTTTGCAAGTTCAATACGCATGCGCCATCCGCCCGAAAATTCACTTGTTTGGCGGGTAAAGTCGCTACGTTCGAAACCAAGTCCCAAGAGTGTCTTCTCAACGTCCTCTTCGAAGTGAGTCATATCTATTGCATAGAATTTCTCACTCTTAGTGGCAACCTCCTCAATAAGCGACATATATTCATCGCTTTCATAGTCTGTACGTTCAGATAGTTGTCTGTTCAACTCTTCAATCTCAGCCTCCATTTTATGGAGATGTGCAAATGCCTGTGATGCCTCTTCGAATACTGTACGACCATCCTCTGTCATAAGATGCTGTGGCAGATAGGCGATAACGGTATCCTTGGGTGCCGACACCTGTCCACGTGTCGCTTGTCGTACTCCTGCAAGAATTTTTAGTAATGTACTTTTTCCTGCACCGTTTTTGCCCATAAGTGCAATACGGTCTTTGTCATTAATTACAAATGAAATATCTTTGAAAAGGGTAGTGCCGCCAAATTCAACGGCAAGTCCGTCTACTGAAACCATATTTAGGTATGAATTTAAATAACTTCTTTTAGAGTCTCTTATTTTTTTGCGAAGATAACCATTTTTTTGCCTTGCCACAAATTAATCTCTTATTGTTTATAAGTTACCCTGTTTTGTTGATAATCCCAATGAATATACGATTTTCGTTTAAACAATTTTGTCTATCTTCGCATCCTGATTTAGAATTTGATTATGGAAGAAAATAGCACACCGAAAAGAAGAACACAGCGCCGTCAGGCAAATAATGTAGCACCTATAATAAATGAATATGGGCATTTACAACCACAAGCACCGGAACTCGAAGAGGCAGTGCTGGGTGCACTAATGGTAGATAGCGATGCAATAGGGCGTCTTGGCGATGTGCTTAAACCGGAATCGTTCTACGATAAACGTAATCAATTACTGTTCGAGGCAATACAGGAGATGGACCTTCACGACCGTCCTATAGACATTCTTACGGTTACGGAATTCCTAAAACTGAAAGGAACACTCGACGAAGTGGGTGGTCCGGTATATATTGCACAACTCACGAGCAAAGTAGTCTCTTCGGTTAACATAGAGTATCATGCCAATATTATTGCACAGAAAAAGTTGGCACGCGACCTCATAAAATTTACAAGCAAAACACAGGAACAGGCTTTTGACGAAACGCAGGATGTCGAGGAGTTGATGCAACAGGCTGAATCGGAACTGTTTGAGATTTCACGTCATAACATGAAACGCGATTTCACTCAAATAAATCCGGTTATCAAACAGGCGTATGAACAGATACAGACAGCATCGAAAAACACCAGTGGAATCAGCGGTTTGAGTACCGGTTTCCATAAGATGGATAAACTATTGTCGGGATGGCAGAATACCGACTTGATAATTCTTGCCGCACGTCCGGCAATGGGTAAAACAGCCTTTGCACTATCGCTCATTAGAAACATGGCTGTAGACCAAGGAATTCCGGTGGGTATGTTCTCCCTCGAGATGGGTAATGTGCAGTTGGTACAACGTCTCATCTGTAATGTGTGTCAGATAGCCGGCGATAAGATACGTAGCGGACAGTTGGAGAGGTATGAATGGGGACAACTCGATAATAAAATCACTGCATTGCAAAATGCTCCTCTTTATATAGACGATACACCGCAGTTATCAGTCTTCGAACTACGCTCTAAAGCACGTCGTATGGTGCGTGAACATGGTGTAAAGATGATATTTATCGACTACCTGCAACTTATGACTGCCAATGTTGGTAAAGGAAACCGTCAGGAAGAGATAAGCACCATTTCGCGAGCATTAAAGGGTTTGGCAAAAGAGTTGAATATTCCAATTATGGCACTCAGTCAGTTGAACCGTAACGTAGAAGGACGTGAGGGACTCGAAGGTAAGCGTCCGCAGTTGAGCGACTTACGTGAATCGGGAGCCATTGAGCAGGATGCCGACATCGTGATGTTTGTTAACCGTCCCGAATATTTTCATATATATAAGGATGGCGACTTCGATTGGCGTGGTAAGGCCGAAATTATTGTGGCAAAGCACCGTAATGGTGGTTTGGACAATATACCTCTGATATTTAAAAAGGAGTATGCACGTTTCATGAATATGGACGATGAATCGTTGTCGGCGCCTGTACCAAATGAAATTCCTGTTACTATTGGCTCAAAGATGAATGCTTCGTACGACCCATCACCGTCGCAACTGCCTCCCATGCCCGATTATCTGCAAGGTAATCCCGGAATGCCTGCCGACATAATGCCGTCGGGAGGTAACGACCCTTTACCATTCTAAGAAGTTGTTTAAATTTCTAAAAAATAATACAAACGGTTACAGGGCATTGTTCGTGGGACGATGTTGTATCTGCCAATATTAAAAAAAGATCCGATCTTGGAATAAAGTGTGGGCTGTGTATTAAAAAGGAAGGTGTCAGGAAAAAGATATGATTTTCTGTCGTGACGGGTTTGTAAACCCGTTTTTGGAAAATAAAAACAACAGACGTTCCCAATTTGGAAAAATTTTCCAAATTGGGAACGTCTGTTGCCTGCGGAATTTGTTTGCACTATATTCGCACCCCAAATTAATAATACAAGACTGATATATGAATATAGCAACACTATTGTCGGGAGGAGTGGATAGTGCCGTTGCCACACATCTATTGTGTGAACAGGGATATACTCCCGACCTCTTTTACATAAAGATAGGTATGGAGGGCGTTGACGACCTCACCTGCACAGCCGAAGAGGATATTGAACTATGCCGTGTTACAGCACGGAAATATGGCTTGCACTTCGACATCATCGACCTGCAAAAGGAGTATTGGGAACAGGTGATAAGTTATGTCATAGAAAAGGTCAAGGCAGGGCTTACACCCAACCCCGATGTGATGTGCAACAGACTGATAAAATTCGGATGCTTCGAGCAGCAGATTGGGCATCACTACGACAGAACGGCTACGGGGCACTATGCCACAATTGTCGAAGATGCCGGCAAAATATGGTTGGGCACAGCAGCCGATGCGGTGAAGGATCAAACCGATTTCCTTGCACAGATAGATTATCTGCAGGTGTCGCGACTGATGTTCCCCATAGGCAAAATGAAAAAGGAGGAGGTACGTGCCGTGGCACAAAAGAACAAATTGCCATCGGCTTTGCGCAAGGATAGTCAGGGTATCTGTTTTCTTGGAAAAATAAACTACAACGACTTTATTAAACGACTGCTTGGCGAAAAGGAGGGTAGTATAGTGGACGCCGATACGGGTAAGAAACTCGGCGTTCACCGCGGCTATTGGTTCCATACAATAGGGCAGAGGAAAGGCTTGGGACTGAGCGGAGGTCCCTACTTTGTGGTGGGGAAGAGTGTAGACGAAAATATTGTCTTTGTATCCAAGGGATACACACCCTCCAAAAGTTATTCTACCGAATTCAAGTTGCGCGATTTCCATTTTATAACAGACGACATCTGGAACGGCAATAGCAGTGTGGAACTGAAATTCAAGATAAGACATACCGATACGTTTTGCAACGGTACTTTGTTGCGCGAGAACGGTCTGTTTCATATAAAGTCGCAGGAACCTATCCAAGGAGTGACTCCCGGACAGTTTGGCGTTCTCTATGACCGGGATGCAACCATCTGTGTGGGTAGTGGAGAAATTGCTTGAAATATGAAACCTCGGGCTATGCAACTACGAAAAAGAAATAAACAGGCATTTAAAAAATGGCGAGACATTCGACTGCTAAAAGAAAATATTTTTTAGAAATTCGAACAACTTCTTATCTTTTTGCCCGTTTTTACACAAGTTATTTGTATCTTCGCGACCGGTAAAACCAAATAAACGTAAATTGCATATAACTAACACACATAATACTAGTATAAATTTATGGGAAAAATAATACTTACCGGAGACCGTCCCACCGGTCGTCTGCATTTGGGACACTATGTGGGTTCATTACGTCGCAGAGTGGAACTACAGAACTCCGGGTTGTTCGAGAAGATTTTTATAATGATAGCCGATGCACAAGCATTGACCGATAATGCCGACAACCCTGAAAAGGTGCGTCAGAACATTATTGAGGTAGCACTCGACTATCTGTCGGTGGGTATAGACCCGGCAAAAAGCACTATATTCATACAGTCGCAGGTTGCAGAATTGTGCGAACTCGCATTTTATTACATGAATCTTGTTACCGTGTCGCGTCTGCAGCGCAATCCAACAGTAAAGACAGAAATTCAGATGCGTAATTTCGAAACCAGCATCCCGGTTGGTTTCTTCACATACCCCATAAGCCAGGCTTCGGACATAACTGCATTCCGTGCAACAACAGTGCCTGCCGGCGAAGACCAACAACCAATGATAGAACAGGCACGTGAAATTGCACGTCGTTTCAATGGTATATACGGTGAAACACTTGTTGAACCCGAAATTCTATTGCCAGACAATGCAGCATGTCTTCGTCTGCCGGGAACAGACGGAAAGGCAAAAATGAGTAAATCATTAGGTAACTGCATCTATCTATCCGATAGTGCCGAGGAGGTGCGCAAACGTGTTATGGATATGTACACCGACCCCAATCACCTGCGTGTGCAAGACCCCGGACAAGTTGAAGGAAATACGGTATTTACATATCTCGATGCTTTCTGCAAACCAGAACATTTTGAGAAATATCTTCCCGAATACCCTAATCTCGATGAACTGAAGGCACACTATCGTCGTGGAGGTTTGGGTGATGTCAAGGTAAAGAAATTCCTTATAGCGATATTGGAGGAAGAACTTACTCCTATACGCGAACGCCGCAAGGAGTGGGAACAAAAAATCCCCGAAGTGTATCGTCTTTTGAAAGAGGGTAGTGATGTAGCACGTTCTGTTGCCGCTAACACCCTTGCCGATGTACGTCGTGCAATGAAAATAAACTATTTCGAGGATGAAGAACTTATTGCAGAACAGGCACGTAAATTCCGCGGAGAATAACCCTGTTTTTGCAAAAAATATGTAATTTTGCAGTTTGTAATAACAAACGATACATAACTAACATATATGAATATATCTTATAATTGGCTCAAAGAGTATGTAGATTTCAATTTGTCTCCCGATGAGGTTTCTGCAGCATTAACCTCAATTGGTTTGGAGACAGATGGAGTAGAAGAGGTACAAACAATTAAAGGTGGCTTGGAAGGTTTGGTTATAGGTGAGGTTCTTACCTGTG
>CAZEKX010000018.1:0-31615 GCA_964512955.1 uncultured Bacteroidaceae bacterium | reverse complement strand
CGAGTGCAAAGGTACTGCTTTTTTTTGAACTGCAAAACTTTTTTAGAAGTTTTTTCAAGAAAAATGCAACTTTTTCGGTTTTTGTTTGTTTTAGAGACTTTAAATACAACTCAAAGTGAGTAAAAAGGACAAAACAAGATATACAAACCATGAAATTCCTTATATAAGAGTTTGCTTTTTCGGTTAAACAACAGCAAAAGATTTTTGCTATTCACAAAACATATCTATCTTTGCACTAATGCAAATGTAGTACAGTATTTAGATTTTGAGAAACCTATACCTTATATAATATATATGATAGACCGTAATACCATAGAGCAAATTATGGATACAGCCAAAGTGGAAGAGGTTGTTTCCGACTTTGTTGCACTGCGCAAACGCGGAGTGAACATGATTGGATTATGCCCCTTTCATAACGAGAAGACTCCATCGTTTACTGTTTCTCCGGCAAAGAACCTGTGGAAATGCTTTGGTTGCGGAAAAGGCGGAAGCCCTTTGCACTTTATAATGGAACATGAGCAATTGAGTTACACCGATGCTCTGCGATGGTTGGCAAAGAAATATCATATAGAGATTAAGGAGCGCGAACTTACCGATGACGAGCGTCGAGCACAAAATATACGCGAAAGCATGTTTGTTATAAACCAATATGCCTTGCAATATTTTACAGATACGCTTCACAACAGTGAAGAGGGCGAAGCCATTGGTTTGAACTATTTTCGACATAGAGGGTTGCGCGATGAAACAATTAAGAAGTTCTGCTTAGGATATTCCCCCGAACGACGCGATAGTTTTGCAACTACTGCCACAAAAGCAGGATACAATGCAGAACTGATAGCAAAGACAGGCGTATGCTACACTACCGATGACGGCAGGCTGATAGACCGTTTCTGGGGACGCGTGATATTTCCCGTACACACTCTGTCGGGAAAGGTTGTGGCATTCGGAGGTCGTATTTTACAGAACAATACAAAGGCTGCAAAATATGTAAACTCCCCAGAGTCGGATATATACCACAAGAGCGACCATTTATACGGATTATATTTCTCGAAACAGGCTATAATGCAACACGACAATTGTATTCTTGTTGAGGGGTATTTAGATGTTATTTCTATGCACCAGGCAGGAATAAAGAATGTAGTGGCATCGTCGGGAACATCACTTACAACAGGGCAAATACGTCTTATACACCGTTTCACAAACAATGTAACACTGTTATACGATGGCGACAAAGCAGGAATAAAAGCGTCGCTCCGCGGAATAGACATGCTTTTGGAAGAGGGCATGAATATAAATGTGGTACTACTACCCGAAGGTGAAGACCCCGACAGTTATGCGCAAAGCCACTCTACAGAGGAGGTCGAGAAATATATACACGACCACAAAGTAGACTTTATACGATTCAAGACAAACCTATTGCTCGATGAAGCAGGAGACGACCCACAACACCGTGCCGAACTTATTGGGAATGTGATAAAAAGTATTGCTGTTATACCAAACGATATTCTGCGCAACGAATATATAAAAAAATGCAGTGAGATGCTGAAGGTAAAAGAGCAACTGTTGGTATCGGAAACAGCGAAAGTGCGTCATCAACGTGCCGAGGAGATGTACAAACGCCGACAACAAGGGAACGACACTGCCACCACAGCAGGGAACAATGAGAATACCGAGGTAAACGAGGTACAACCCACCGAGGTTGTCGGTAACGAACTGCAACAGAGCATTATCGAAAACAACCAACATCCCTTATATAATAAGGAGAAAGCAATAATACAATTTATATTGCGTAATGGCGAAAAGTTATTGCAGGTGCCCGAGGACAAAGCAAACGGCACACCGTCGTTTACAGAGAGTGTTATTTCGCACATACACTACTCATTCGAAAGCGATGGCATAGAGTTCTGCCACCCACTATATAAACGTATATTCCAAGAGGCGACGCAATATGCCACAGACATTAACTTTGTGGCTGAGAAATATTTTCTGGCACACCCCGATGGAGAAATATCGAAACTGACAGCAGAACTTTGCGGAGACCGCTACATGCTGAGTAAATTCTTTAGCGAGAACAGAAGTGGCGAAGAACGTAACGAAATGGCTATACTCTTTGAACAAACCACACGTCTGTCAATTGCCTATAAACAGAGCATCATAGATGAACTGCTGAAAGAGACAATGACACAACTGAAAGACCCGGTTATTGCAGCAGACAGCAACCACTACATGGAGGTTATGCAAAATTTAAAGTTCCTGAAAGAGACCCAACAGGCACTGAACAACCTGCTTGCACAGTATGGATTCGGTACTGTTGCCCTTAATGTTTGAGAAGAACTTAAAAACTATCTGTTACGTAACAGGTTCATAAACTCTTCGCGTGTTTTTGCCTGATTAAATGCTCCGCAGAAGTCGGAGGTTGTAGTAATAGAGTTCTGTTTCTTTATTCCACGCATTTGCATACACAAATGCTGTGCCTCTACAACAACCATAACACCCAAAGGATTAAGTGTCTCTTGAATACACTCCTTTATTTGCAAGGTTAGACGCTCCTGTACTTGCAGACGACGTGCAAAAACATCTACCACACGTGCTATCTTACTCAAACCGGTTATATAGCCATTGGGGATGTATGCCACATGAACCTTACCAAAAAATGGCAAGATATGGTGTTCGCACAAAGAATAGAAATCGATATCCTTAACTATTACCATTTGGCTGTAATCCTCTTTGAACATTGCTCCACGCAAAATAGCATGTGGGTCCTCGTTATATCCGGCAGTAGTATCGAGCAATGCACGTGCCACACGGTCGGGAGTTTTCAAGAGTCCTTCGCGTTGCGGGTCCTCGCCAATTAGTTCCAGAATACTGCGACAACTGTTTTGCAGACCCTCTATTATCTTATCTCTATTCTCTATATCCATTTTCTTTAATAAGGTAAATTTATAAGCCCCCTTCTTACAGAAATCTCCTTAAACTTTTTTGTAGCCTTAAGACGATACATAACAGCCTCAGCCTCTTCGCGTGTACGATAATCGCCATAGAGACATGCACGTATGGGAGATTCAAAGACAACATACACCTCGGCACCGGGGAAATTCTCTTTCATATATTTTGCCATTGCATTCGCCTCATCACGTGCAGCACGTGAGTTGTTACCCGAATACACCATAACACGATAACCTTCTACCTGCTCGGGTTTGCCATCGCGTTCAGCCATTGAGCCCATGAGGTTTTGCAATGCCGCAGGTTGGTTTATACGAACCTTGCCTGCACCCTGAACATCGAGTTGAAGTTCGTTTACAATGTTGCTCTGCGCCCCTGCACAGAGAACGCAGAACAACATAGATATAAGTACTATACTCTTTCTCATGAATTATTTGAAAGCGTCGATGATACCTTTGAAGTCGCCTGCCTTCAATGATGCACCGCCTATGAGACCGCCATCAACGTCGGGATTGGCAAAAAGTTCCTTAGCATTGCTTGCCTTGCAACTACCACCATAAAGAATAGATGTATTATCGGCAACCTCTTTACCATATTTATCGGCAATGGTAGAACGAATGTATGCATGAATCTCTTGTGCCTGCTCGGGAGTAGCAGTTAAACCTGTACCGATGGCCCATACCGGCTCGTATGCCAAAATAATTTTAGAGAAATCCTCGGCAGAGAGGTCGTAGAGAGAACCTGCAAGTTGTTTGTAAACAACCTCGTTCTGAATACCTTGATTACGCTCCTCGAGTACCTCACCAATACAGAATATAGGTGTAAGACCGTTTGCAAGAGCCAACTGTACTTTCTCTTTAAGGATGGCCTCTGTCTCACCATAGTAAGCACGGCGCTCAGAGTGTCCAAGAATTACATATTTTGCACCTGTCGATGCAACCATAGCGGCAGACACCTCACCGGTATAAGCACCCGATACTTTGTCGGCACAGTTCTCGGCACCAACACCTATGACAGATGCATCTACCGCGGGAACCACCGATGCAAGGTGAATAAACGGAGTACAAATTACAACATCACAGTTGGGTTTGTCTGCTGTTAAAGCCTCGTTCAACTCTTTTGCAAGTGCAATACCCTCTTGAAGATTCAAGTTCATTTTCCAGTTTCCTGCAACAATGTTCTTTCTCATGTTTTTTAAATTTTTAAAGTTTGTATTAGTTTTATATCACTCTTTTTCTTTTATTTTCTTTGATTTACGGTATGCCAATCTATCAATAATTACGATAAAAAGCATAGGAACGACAAAAAGCAACAACCAAAAGCCCCAACCTCGAGTAAGTTTGTAAAAGCCTGTTATCTTAAGGCTGTCCAATGTAGTTGACTTTGAGATATTTTCGATTTCGGGAATATCGGTTCCATTCCATTTTGCAACCACCTTGCCATCTTTTAAAAGAATGAACCCCGGATTGGAGCGCAACATGGTTTTCAGCATTATGTTATCGGCCCAAAGTATAGGATATTCGGCACCTGTGCGCTTACGCCATAAAAGGAGATCGTCCTCGGTAGAAGATGTTACAGCATAAAACATTGCTTCGTGTTCGCAGAAGAGATCGTACATATCGTTTATTTTGTCGACACGGCTCTCATCGGCGACCTCTAAACGTTCCGAAACAAGCAGACCAACATAACCTGTATCGGCAAGGATAATGTCGGCATATTCCTCTCCCGTTTCATCATCTATGAATGAGAAGTCGGCAATTTTAGCAGGATGTCCCTCTTTAAGCACCACTTCGCGACTACTCAAATAGTTCCAAGTACTGTCGGGATAATCTTCGTCACCGAACTCCTTTATAACACCATCTTTCTCGAATTTGTATATATTTTTCTTTTCCGACGGAATGTCTACCACAGCCTCACGCAAATTTGCACCAACAGCAAATGGACGG
Source organism: uncultured Bacteroidaceae bacterium (assembly GCA_964512955.1). Lineage (GTDB taxonomy): Bacteria > Bacteroidota > Bacteroidia > Bacteroidales > Bacteroidaceae > HGM04593. Next base: position 26,726 of record CAZEKX010000018.1, on the reverse strand, counting down.
AAATCTATTGCCGGCAGATATAACAATGCCACCGCCTCGAGGAACACCACATAACTTATAGCAAACAGAGCAACCATCCAACGGGCATCGCGACTGATACGACATACAAACAGGCGACGTTTTAAAGTTACTAAAGTTGCCATCACTAGTAATACTACGTTTTTACCAAATGTAGCCCAGTTCGATAACTGTATGGCATCGCCGAAACACCCACAATTACGCACCGGATTCCACAGAGCGATAACCAGTGTAAACGGAGTAAAGAGCAGGAAAAACAAGAATGTTGCAATTGTTACCGGACGTTTATATATTCCCATGAGCAACAACACTCCCAGAACAAATTCTGCAGCACAAAGCAACAATGCAAAAAACTGCATCCACCCATCGGGAATAGTTGTAACACCAAAGGCAACTGCATAGTCGCCCAGTTTGTAGAACAACCCCATTGGGTCTACCGCCTTCACAAAACCGGAGACTATAAGTACCACTCCCAACAGCAACCTGCTGATGTTTGCCAGTACCGCAACTGTTGTATTTCTTTTATTGGTTTGCAACGCCATTTTTTATCAATCCAAAAACAGCATAGTTTATCATATCCATGTAATTGGCATCTACACCTTCGGAAACCAAGGTTTTTCCTTTAAGTTCCTCTATCTGTTTTGTACGCCATATTTTTGTGAGGATAAGGTCGGTGTATGATGTGGTTCTCATTCCTCGCCAAGCCTCATCGTAATCGTGATTCTTCTTTTTCATAAGTTCAAGAGCCGACTTCGCCTGCTTGTCGTAGAGTGCCATAGCCCTTTCTGCATCGATATCACAAGCATCGGCATATCCTAATTCCAACTGTATCAGTGCAATAAGCCCATAATTCACTATACCAACCAGTTCCGAGTTTATATCCTCACCAACCAGATTTTCAGCACCGGTTTCGAGTGTTCTGATGCGTTTAGCCTTTATAAATATTTGGTCGGTAAGTGATTCGGGGCGCATTATTCGCCACGAAGCACCATAGTCGCTTAATTTCTTTCCAAAGAGTTCACGACAAACTGAAAGAACCTTCTCGAACTCTATATTTGTATTTTCAGCCATGTTATCTGTAATTTTATTATTTCTGTTTCTTGGGGTATTTACGGAACAGGCTATTCCACTTAAGTCTTATGACACCGAAAAGAGCCTCACTAAAGATTCCTCCACTCATTTTGGAGACACCTAACACACGATTTACAAATATCACCGGAACCTCCTTTATTCTGAAACCGCATTTAAATGTGGTGAATTTCATCTCAATCTGGAAAGCATATCCCTTAAAATGTATTGTATCAAGGTCTATTGTCTCCAAAACCGAACGATGATAACAATTGAAACCCGCTGTTGTATCATATACAGGCAAGCCTGTTACGAAACGTACATACTTAGATGCAAAATAGGACATGAGAACACGCCCCATGGGCCAATTAACAACATTCACACCAGTTACATAACGGCTGCCTATGGACAAGTCGTAACCATCCTTGGCACAAGCCTCATAGAGACGTGGCACATCGTCGGGATTATGCGAGAAATCGGCGTCCATTTCGAATATGTATTCGTAATTATGTTCCAACGCCCACTTAAAACCTGCTATATATGCTGTACCCAAACCTTGCTTACCGGCACGCTCTATGATGAAGATTCGTTCCGGAAATTCCGACATCAACGATTTTACGATTGACGCAGTACCGTCGGGAGAGGCATCGTCCACAACAAGCACATCGAAAGAGTGTTCGAGTGCAACGAGAATACGTATCATTTTTTCTATATTCTCTTTCTCGTTGTAGGTAGGTATAATTATTACACTATCACTTGTAGCCATAACTAACATTTATTCATCTTGCGAAGATACAGAAAAAAGAGAGCAAAAGTGCTATTATATTTAAAAAAATATATAAAATAAGTTTTTTAAATAATGTTATTAAGTTAAAACAGGCTCTTTATGACGAAAAATTCTTATTTTCGCGACGCAAAAAGAGGCACATATTAACGCCTTACAAATTTAATGGAGGCAAAAGAACTTCAAAATATCTTTGCATTGCATCCGGGTGTGGATGCTCTTGTGAAGTTGAGAGAGGAAAACAGCAAAAAAAGCGTTTTTCTCGCAGGACTATTGGGCAGTAGCGCACCATTGGTTATTAGCGGATTTATTGAAAGAGTTCCCGAACAGACTTTGTTCGTTGTTATGAATGATGTTGAAGAGGCTGGATATTTCTATCACGATATGATGCAGGTATGCAAGAGCGAGAATATACTCTTTTTTCCATCGTCGTTCCGACGTGCAATGAAATATGGGCACGAAGATGATGCAAGCCGCATACTGCGTACCGAGGTGATGAGCCGTCTTATAAATCGCAGACGCAAAGAGGGTTTGGTTATAATAACACACCCCGATGCCGTTGCCGAAAAGGTTGTTTCGCAGGGCGACCTCGAAGAGAAAACTCTTACTATAACAACCGATAGTCGCATAAGCAGGGATGAACTGGAAAAGAGACTCACTGAACTGAAGTTCAAAGAGGTAACATACGTTTACGAGCCCGGAGAATATGCAGTACGAGGCAGTTTGATTGATATCTTTTCATACTCATCGGAATACCCCTACCGTATCGATTTTTTTGGAAATGAGGTGGAGAGCATACGAACATTCGAGGTGGAGACACAATTGTCGCGACAAAAAAACGACGAAGCCGTTATAGTGCCAAAGATGAACGGCAACGAGAGTGTTCCCATAACATCATTCCTACCCAAAAACAGCATACTCATAACGCGAGACCTGAAATTTGTATCAGGTTGCATGGAGAAATTACGTACCGAGGGGTTCTCGCTACAGGCTAAATTGTCGGATGAGACAGCCCCCAAGATGCCCGACCTTGTTACGGAAGAGGAATTCAACACATTCGTAAAAAGTACACGACACTGGGAACTGCATACCACAAACAAAAGCGATGCCATAATTGTAAACTTCGACATTTCGCCACAGCCTCTGTTTCATAAAGATTTCGACCTTGTAAGCAAGAACTTTACGGAGTATCTGAAGCGTGGTTATAAACTGCATTTGCTAACCGACGATGCACACCAGGCCGACCGTCTGAAAGCAATCTTCGAAGAACGAGGCGAGGAGATACCGTTTACTGCTGTAACACACACTATACATAGCGGTTTTGTCGATAACACATTACACTCAGCCTTTTTTACCGACCACCAACTGTTCGGACGTTTTCATAATTTTAAGTTACGTAGCGACCGTGCCAGAAGTGGAAAAGTGGCACTGACATTAAAAGAGTTGAAAGAGTTTAAAACAGGTGATTATATTGTACATATTGACCATGGCATAGGAAAATTCGGTGGTTTGGTACGTATTCCTAATGGCAATTCCACACAAGAGGCTATAAAATTGATATACAAGAACGATGATGTTGTTTTTGTATCGATACATAACCTACATAAAATTTCGAAATACAGAGGCAAAGAGGGAGATGCACCCACTATAAACAAATTGGGTACAGGAGCATGGGAACGCATGAAGGAGCGTACCAAGAAGAAGATTAAGGATATTGCTCGCGACCTGATAAAGTTATATTCACAACGATACAAAGAGGAAGGTTTCGCATTCTCACCCGATAGTTATTTGCAAAACGAGTTGGAAGCAAGTTTTATGTATGAGGACACCCCCGACCAAATGAAAGCGACCAACGACGTAAAACGCGATATGGAACGCAAACGTCCTATGGACCGTCTCATTTGCGGAGATGTAGGGTTCGGTAAAACCGAAGTTGCCATACGTGCCGCATTCAAAGCAGCCACCGATGGGAAGCAGGTTGCCGTACTTGTTCCCACTACCGTACTGGCATACCAACACTATTTGACATTCAAAGAGCGCCTTAAGGAGTTTCCTTGTAACATACAATATTTGAGTCGCGCCCGTAGTACCGCAGATACAAAAAAGGTACTACAGGAGATAAAAGAGGGAAAAGTTGATATTGTAATAGGTACACATCGCATAACAGGAAAGGATGTACAATTTAAAGATTTGGGGCTGCTGATTATTGACGAAGAACAAAAGTTTGGCGTAGCAGTGAAGGAAAAACTACGCCAGATGAAGGTAAATGTAGATACACTGACAATGACGGCAACACCAATTCCGCGTACATTACAGTTCTCTATTATGGGTGCAAGAGATCTTTCAATGATACAAACACCACCACCCAACCGATATCCAATTCACACAGAAATAGAGACATTCGATGCCGAGATAATCAAAGAGGCTATAAACTTTGAGTTAAGCAGAAACGGACAGGTATTTTTCATAAACAACCGTATTGCCAACATGTATGAGTTGGAGAATATGATAAAGAGACATGTCCCCGATGCACGTGTATGCATAGGACATGGACAAATGGAACCCGAACTGTTAGAAAAAAGATTGTACGACTTCATAAACCACGATTATGATGTTCTTATTGCTACATCGATAGTTGAAAACGGCATAGACATTCCCAATGTAAACACCATTATAATAAATCAGGCACAGAGTTTCGGACTTAGCGACCTGCACCAGATGCGTGGTCGTGTGGGACGCGGAAAACGCAAAGCATTCTGCTACCTGCTGACACCACCAAAAGAGAGTCTTAACAGCGAAGCACGCCGTCGTTTGGAGGCTATTGAAAGTTTTAGCGAACTTGGTAGTGGAATGCACATTGCCATGCAAGATTTGGACATTCGTGGTGCCGGGAATCTGCTGGGAGCAGAACAGAGCGGTTTTATAGCCGATTTAGGCTATGAGACATACCAGAAGGTTCTTGCCGAGGCTGTGAAAGAGTTAAAGGATGAAGAATTCTCCGATATTTTGCATGACGAAGAGAACAACAGTATACAAGAATTTGCAAAAGAGTGCCTTGTAGAGAGCGACCTGGAACTTCTATTCCCTGCCACATACGTTCCCGATGGAAATGAGCGCATATTACTCTATCGCGAACTCGACTCTATTACAAACGAAGCAGACCTCAACACATTCCGTTTGAAGATGCAAGACCGATTTGGAGCAATACCGCACGAAGGCGAGGAACTTATTAAAATGGTTATTCTGCGTCAGAAAGCACAAGAACTGGGAATAGAAAAAATATACCTCAAAGGCGGGCGTATGAATCTTTTCTTTGTACAGGACAGTAACGAAACATTCTATCAAAGCGACCTGTTCGGGAATATACTTCTGTACATTCCCACAAGTTGCTTCAAGAACCAAATGCGAAAAGAGAAAGGACGTTGTATTATAACTGTAGAAAATATAAAAGATGTAGAGACCGCACTCGCCTTTATAAAAGAGATTCACAACTTCCCAAAAGCCCATTTTGCCAATTAAACAAAATGAGGTATCTTCGCAAAAAATAGAACAGACAAAACCATTAAAAGATATGAAAAGAACATTTAAAATTACAGGATGCATAGTGGCAACTATGTTGTTTGCCACCGGTATTACAGCCCAAAACGGTGGTATCGATGCAAAACTACTAAAGGAATTAAAGGAGAGTTATGTTCCACAGGGAAGCGACAAGGCTTTACAGAATGTAATGTTGTCGAACCCGGTAAACAGTTTGGCACTCAACAACGAAAACCAAAAAGAGATGAACACATATTTTAGTAACAGTGTTGAATCGAAAGGAATAACCGATCAAGAGTCGTCGGGACGTTGTTGGCTCTTCACCGGCATGAATGTGATGCGCGCCAAAATGATTGCAGAACAAAAACTTGGTGCTTTTGAGTTTTCGCAAGTGTATAATTTTTTCTGGGATCAATTAGAGAAGTCGAATCTGTTTCTGCAAGGAATAATTGACACCCGTAAGAAACCCTTTAACGACCGCACTGTTGAGTGGCTTTTCAAAAACCCATTGAGTGATGGCGGCACATTCACAGGAGTGTCGGACTTGGTTGCAAAATATGGCATTGTCCCCAAAGGTGTTATGCCCGAAACATACACAAGTAATAAAACTGCTGCTTTTAACAGTTTATTACAACGTAAACTGCGTGAATTTGGTTTGAACTTGCGTAAAGCATCGGAAGATGGAGCAAAAGAGAAAGATTTATCAGAGATGAAAAAAGAGCAGTTGAAAACTGTTTATAAAATGCTGGTAAAAGTTTATGGCATACCACCAACAGAGTTCACTTGGGCGCCTACAGATGCCAATGGCAAACTGCGTGAGGAACCACAAACATATACACCGAAAAGTTTCTACGAGAAGTATATCGGTTGGGACCTGCAAAACAATTATGTGATGCTGATGAACGACCCCACCCGTCCCTACTGGAAATCTTACGAGATAGAGTACGACCGTCATGTTTACGACGGGCACAACTGGTTGTATGTAAACCTGCCTTTAGATGAGATAAAAGCAATGGCAATTGCCTCTATAAAAGACAGTGTTATGATGTACTTCTCGTGCGACGTAGGTAAATATCTCGATTCAAAGCGCGGACTATTGGATATAGCCAATTACGACTACGAGAACCTGTTTGGAACAACATTCGGCATGAATAAACGCGAAAGAATTATGACATTCGACAGTGGTTCTTCGCATGCAATGACATTGAAAGCTGTAGACCTTGACAAAGATGGCAAACCGGTAAAATGGCAGGTCGAAAACAGTTGGGGCGCAGGTTCCGGTTTTAAAGGAACAATAATAATGACCGATGAATGGTTCAACGAGTATATGTTCCGCCTTGTAGTAGACAAAAAGTATGTTCCTGCCAAGGTTTTGGATGTACTCAAAGAGAAACCTACCAAACTGCCTGCATGGGACCCCATGTTCACCCCTGAGGAGTAATCAACACCGAAGATAATAAAGTGTAATCTTTTGATTAAATTACCGTTTAATATTGTGTTTCATTGGCCATGCGCCAAGCACATAAATAGGCTGCTCGAGTAACATCGAGCAGTTTTTTATAATTGATTTTGTCACTACTGTCCGATGGGCGATGAAAGTCGGGGTGCCCATCGGTATGGTACCACACAACAGGAACGCCTACACGAGCAAAGGAATCGTTATCACTACCTCCTACAGGTTTCTCCATAGCATAATAATCGGGAACTAAGTTTAAATCGTATTGCTCCATATCTTCACGCAACCAATCTTCAAATGCAGGATATGATTTTGTAAAGAAGTACTTCATATAACAAGGATTATCAACCGGACCACGACCTACCATATCGAAATTCATATATGCCTTTATTTGTGAGTGTTCCTGCCAATTTGAGACAAAATATTTAGAACCTAACAATCCCTTTTCCTCACCATCCCAAAATGCAAAAATAATTGTACGCATAGGTGGTTCACCCGACAAAGATATCGCTTTGGCTATTTGCAAAACAGCAGAGACACCCGACGCATTGTCATCGGCACCATTATAGCAACGGTCTTTTACATTGTCGTGCGACATGCCAAGATGGTCGTAATGTGCCCCTATAATAACAAACTCATCATTTAATTTACCGGGAACAACCGCCAATACGTTATTCATACGTCGCACATCACCAGTGCCCTGTTCTACAAATTTTGCAACTGTGTCGGGATTGATTTCCCAACCATTGCGATAAGAAGTTAAAATATGCACGGCATCAAAAGGTTGACAATAATCGGTACCTATGAATGGTTTTATATTCCACTCTTTTAAAAGAGAGATAATGTACAGAGCGGCAACCTGTCCGCCATGAGTACCCGCATCGCGTCCCTGCAAAAGATCGTCGGACAAAAAACCTACATAATTTTCGGCTTGCTTCGAGGTTATAGACCTGTAGCCACACTCCAATGCATTATTCCCGTTTGTTGTCTTATATACAAAAAGCATGATACCCAATAACAAAACTATAATTATTGCAACAACACTTATTACTTTTGTTTTTTTCATTTTGCGTTTTAATAGATGGTGTAAAACATAAATTATTGCACCAAAGTTATAAAATATTGATTTTTATCTCAAAAAAATAAAGAATTTGTTTTTAAAAACATCTTTTCCTTAAATAATAGAATCCGCAGTTTCTTAAAATCTATTCCCTTTTTCAAAATATTTTTTCTGATTTTTATTGTTATTTCCAGGCCGAGAATAGAGTAACATTTAATGTGTATTTTCATTTATAACACATCTCTGAGTACATTTAACAACAAATTTATTTTCAACCAAATAGAGTATTAACAACTTGTTGAAAACTTAGTTTTAAAATTATTTGGATTTTTAGTGGGGAATTGTGGGGAATTGTGTAATTTTGAAGCGAATATGGTATTTTAGACTAAAAAGATGCGTTTCATTGGTAACATAGAGGCAAAAACCGATTGCAAAGGGAGAGTATTTCTGCCTGCATGTTTTCGTCGTATTCTGCAAGCAGCAGGAGACGAGAAGGTTATGTTGCGTAAAGATGTATACCAGAATTGCCTCGTACTATATCCCGAAAAGAGTTGGAACGAACAATTGAACATGTTACGTAGCAAATTGGATAGATGGAATGCCACACATCAAATGATTTTTCGCCAATTTGTAGCAGATGTCGAGGAATTAAACATAGACTCTAACGGACGTATATTACTACCCAAAAGATACATGAGCATGGTGGGAATCGAGCAAGAGGTTCGTTTTATCGGCATGTACGATACAATAGAAATTTGGGCGAAGAATAAAGTGGAGAAACCATTTATGAACCCCGAGGATTTTTGTCGCGAACTGGAAAACATTATGACAAGCAAGGAAGGAGGCAAAAATGAGTGAGAATTTAGTATACCACACACCTGTTATGCTAAAAGAGAGCGTCGATGGCATGCAGATTGAGAAAAACAACACATGCGTGGATGTTACATTTGGTGGAGGTGGACACTCACGAGAAATTTTAAGTCGTTTAGGAAGAAATGGTCATCTGTACAGTTTTGACCAGGACGAAGATGCCGAAAAGAATGCTCCCGAGGATACACGTTTCACATTTGTACGAGGGAACTTTCGTTTTCTATACAACTTCATGCGATATTACGATGTAGATGGTGTAGATGCCTTACTTGCCGACTTAGGTGTTTCGGGGCATCACTTTGACGATGAGACACGTGGGTTTTCATTCCGTTTCGATGCCGATTTGGACATGCGCATGAACAAACGAGGCGGTGAAACTGCTGCCGATCTGTTAAACAATGCAAGCGAAGAGAAACTGGCTAAGATATTCAAACTGTACGGGGAACTGAATTGCAGTCGCAAACTTGCAGCGGCAATTGTTCGGAACAGAACCGAGAAACCATACAGACGCATAAACGATCTTTTGGAGACAGCAAAACCGTTCTGCCCTCCTCAACGAGAGAAGAAAGAGATGGCAAAGATTTTTCAGGCATTACGAATAGAGATAAACAAAGAAGTGGAGAGCCTCGAAGAGATGTTATGCCATGCAAAAGATGTACTTAAACCGGGAGGACGACTTGTAGTAATAACATACCACTCTATTGAAGACCGCATAGTAAAGAATTTCATGAAAAGTGGTAATATTGAGGGGATTGTAGAGAAAGATTTCTTTGGACGTGTCGATTCCCCTTTTGAGGTACAAAAAGTTATTGTTCCTACCGATGAGGAGATGGCAAGAAACCCACGCTCACGTAGCGCGAAATTACGTATTGCAATAAAAAAGATGGCGTAAGATTTAATGGAGATTTTCTTTACCACAAAACCATTGAATATCTCTTGAAAAGACGACAACCATGGAGGAGAATGTAAATAAGAAAGATAAGAAAAAACAAGGTTTGCTGACTTACATAATAGGTGGCAAATTCTTACGTAGCAAAGCTTTTACCGATAACGGATGGCTGTTTGCCTTAATTGTTATATACACTTTTATATATGTAAGCAACAGATATGCTTTTCAGCATGAACTGACAGAGATTGAGTCATTAAAACGTGTCAGAGAAGATTTAAAATACGATGTTCTAACATTACAAAGTGAATTTTCGGAGAAGAGCAGACAATCTCGTATAGAAGAGTATATAAACAGGAATGAGAGTGCCTTAAAAGTGGCAACACACCCACCATTTTTAATTGAATAACCATTGTATCGCCATGTTCGATTTTAGAAAGGACATAATATTTCGTTTTAACCTGCTTGTACTTTTTGTATTTGTAGCATGGGGTGTCGTTATAGCCGGAAAGGCTGCATTCATTATGTTGCAAAAGAACTTTTGGGAAGAGGTTGCAAGTTTTCAGGTGAAAACCAATATTCCATTGCCGGCAACAAGAGGCAATATCTTGAGCGACAATGGCGAACTATTGGTGTGCAACCATGTGAAATATAATATATTTATAGACTTCGACTACACCGACAAGAATAAAATTATGCAAGAAAAGGTGTTGGCGAAAAAAGATACTGTTTGGCGCAATAATATTAAAGCATTGTGTAAAGAACTTGCGCGTGTCGTTCCACGTTGGAGTTCCAAAGAGTATGAGAATCATTTAAACAAAGGGTTGGAGTTGCAAAGAAAACGTCTACCCAAAAGAAGAGAGTATAGTCTGTTTCCACTGGTAATAGACCTCTCTTATACACAGTATAAGCAAATTAAGGAATTACCCATATTGTCGCGTCCGGTAGCATACTCGGGACTTAAGGTAGTGGAGAAGAAGGAGAGAAAGAAACTTTTTGGTTCACTCGCTGTAAGCACATTAGGCAATGCAAAAGAGAGTGAAACGGAGAAAAGCAACGAAAAGGTGTGGACAACATACGGCTTAGAGAAAAGATTCGATGAGGTTCTCAGAGGCAAACCGGGTTGGGGGCATAAGTTAAAGTCAAGAGTTACAATTGACCTTGCACCAATAGATGGCAAGGATATTCAAACCACCATAAACACCGATATGCAAGATATTTGCGAACAGGCATTAAGCAAAAAAATAAAAGAGCATGATGGATTGGCAGGATGGTGTATTCTTATGGAGACAAAAACCGGTGATATAAAGGCCATTGTAAACCTTACAAGAATGGCTGAGGGGCACTATATCGAAACTTTTGAACAGAGCGAATACAATATAACCGAGAATCATGCACTGAGTCGTAGAATGGAACCCGGTTCAATATTCAAGACCGTGGCTCTTGCCGCGGCACTGGAGGACGGAAAACTTAAAGCAAACGACTCTGTTCCCACCTACAACGGTAAACATAGTTTCTGGAAAAGAGAGCGAGAAGACCTTGTCAAGCCATTGGAAGGACAGAAGTTTTATGATATCGACGATGTATTGATGCACTCTTCGAATGTTGGTATGATACAGATGGTAGCAGAGAGATATGCAGCCGATAATACTCAAGGTAAGTTTATAAAAACATTAAAACGTTTTGGAATGGATGAAAACTACAAACTGATAGACTCAGAGGTAACACCATCTATAACAGATGTAGACAAGGTCCATGCAAAAAACATTACATTAATGACAATGTCCTACGGATACTCCATTGCCATGACAGCCATTAACATGTTGACATTCTACAACACTATTGCAAACAATGGTAACCAAATGGCTCCACGTTTGGTAAAGGCTGTAATGAAGGATGGAGTGGTAGTTGAAGAGTTCCCTACACGTGTTTTACGCGAAGGAATGTTGTCGGATTACACTGTAGAGATATTAAAAAAGGCTCTTATCGCAGTTGTCAATGGAGACTCAAGAAAAAGAACTGGTAAGAGCGCGCAATCGAGCAAATTACTGATTGCAGGAAAAACAGGAACTGCAAATGTGTCGGGTGTAGGTGGTTATCAAAAAAGCGGAAAACTAAATCTCTATAGTTTCTGCGGATTCTTCCCCGCCGATGCACCGGAATACACTTGTATTGTACAAGTATTAAGTAATAAAGCAGGTGGCGGTGGTTCGGTGTCGGCACCGGTACTAAAAGAGATTGCCGAAAAGGTGTCGGCAAAAGAGATGCGTCTTGCACTAGACCAGGCAAAAGATACAATACATACAACAACACCTACCATTAAGAAAGGAAACATAACTGCAGCCAACTATCTGTTCGACGAAGTTGATATTGATGTAGAGGATGACAATGTATCCGATTATGACGACGAGCCGACATGGGGTTCTTTGGAGAACGACGAAAAAGGAACATTAACACTTAAACCACATGAAATTAAGGAGGATATTGTTCCTAATGTGATAGGTATGGGAGCAAAAGATGCTCTATACCTGATGAGAAAAATTGGTTTAAAGGTGAGCATTAGCGGCCATGGAAGAGTTACATCCCAAAGTATACAGGTCGGACAGCATGCAAGAAGAGGCGACTATGTGTTATTAACATTAAAACCATGAATTAAATAAACAAGATATATGAAACTAAGTGAACTATTCAGAAATATCCGTTATACACAACTACTACTACCAAAAGAGGAGGTTGAGATAAACGGTGTAAACATAGACTCACGTCTTGTTAAGCAAGGTGATTTATTTATAGCCATGCGAGGTACCCAAACCGATGGACATACCTACATTCCGGTTGCGGAAGAGAAAGGGGCTACCGCCATAGTATGTGAAACCATGCCTGAACATACAAAACCAGATGTGGCATATATTAAGGTGGAGGATGTACAAGAGGTGGTAGGAACAATTGCCACAACATTTTACGGCAACCCTACTCAACATCTTAAACTGGTGGGTGTAACCGGTACAAACGGGAAAACGACCATTGCTACATTATTATATGAACTATTCCGACAGATGGGACATAAATGCGGATTGATTTCTACCGTATGCAACTACATAAACGATGAAGAAATCCCTGCCACACATACCACCCCCGATGCCATAACACTTAACTATTTGCTCGGTCGCATGGTGAGCGAAGGATGCGAGTATGCCTTTATGGAAGTTAGTTCACATGCCTTGGCACAACAACGAGTTGGCGGACTATGTTTTGCAGGTGGCATATTCACAAACCTGACACGAGACCATATCGATTTTCATGAAACAATGGAAAACTATTTGAGAAGCAAAAAAAGTTTCTTCGATATGTTGCCACGTGATACCTTTGCTCTGACAAACCTCGACGACAAGAACGGACCGGTTATGGTGCAAAACTGCCGTGCAGACATAAAGAAATACTCTACACGTACAATATGCGATTACAAGGCCCGCATATTGGAAACACACCTCGACGGCATGTTACTGGAGTTTAATAACACAGAATTTAATACATTGCTCACAGGACGATTCAATGTAAGCAACCTGCTTGCGATATTCGGTGCAGCAGTGGAACTTGGTAAAAAGCAGGATGAGGTTCTTTGCATATTAAGTACACTGAAACCTGTTTCGGGACGTTTTGAAGCACTACACTCAAATGATGGTTATTCAGCAATTGTGGATTATGCCCATACCCCCGATGCTATTAAAAATGTACTTGGAACCGTTAATGAGGTACTTCGCGGACGAGGTAATGTGATTACCGTTGTAGGTGCCGGCGGTAACCGTGATAAAGGGAAACGCCCCATCATGGCACAAGAGGCAGTAAAGGCAAGCAGTAAAGTAATAATAACATCGGATAATCCACGTTTTGAGGAGCCGCAGGATATTATAAATGACATGCTTGAGGGATTGACACCAGAACAAAAGAAAAAGGTTATATCGATAGTAGACCGTAAAGAGGCTATACGTACAGCATGCGCACTTGCACAAAAGGGCGATGTTGTGGTAGTTGCCGGTAAAGGGCATGAAAATTACCAAGATATCAAGGGAGTGAAACACCATTTTGATGACAAAGAGGTTATTCGTGAGATTTTCAACGCATAAAAGTAGACAGATATGCTAAACGAACTATTCAGACTGTTGCAGGAGAGTGATTTTCCCGGAGCGAGACTATTTACATACACCTCGTTCAGGGCTCTGAGTGCTATTGTATTGGCATTGCTTATTTCAACAATATTCGGAGAGTTTTTTATACGTTTCTTTCGAAAAAGACAAATTTCGGAAACTCTGCGCGATTTCGATAAAACCAATCTAAAGGTGGGTGTACCTACCATGGGCGGACTCATTATTATTGTTTCCATACTTATCCCTTGCCTATTGGTAGGACGTTTGAGCAATATCTACATGATATTATTGCTTGTTACAACAGTGTGGTTGGGACTTGTGGGATTTGCCGATGACTACATAAAAACCTTTAAAAAGAATAAGGATGGTATACCAGGCAAGGTAAAGGTTGCTGCACAAGTAATTCTTGGATTAGTAATAGGTATCACTCTCTATTTAAGTCCACAAGCAGTTATGAGAGAGAACGTAACCATTGAACGTCCAAACCAGCAAACAGAGGTGGTTCATCGAAGTAAACATGAGAAACTGAACAAAACAACTATACCTTTTATAAAAAACCATAACCTCGATTATTCCGAGATTATGAGTTTCTGTGGAAAATACAAGCATGCCGCCGGATGGATTCTATTCGTTGTTGTAACAATTTTCATAGTAACTGCTGTATCGAATGGAGCAAACCTGAATGACGGTATGGATGGAATGTTGGCAGGAAATGCAGCAATAATTGGTGTGGCTCTTGCAGTACTTGCTTATGTTTCGAGTCATGTCAATTGGGCAGAATATCTTAATATTATGTTTTTACCCGGCAGCGAGGAGGTTGTTGTATTCTGTTGTGCCTTCATTGGTGCCCTCATTGGTTTTTTGTGGTACAATTCATTCCCTGCACAAGTGTTCATGGGCGATACAGGAAGCCTGAGCATTGGAGGTATAATTGCAGTTATTGCAATACTTATACATAAAGAGATACTGCTGGTATTACTCTGTGGTATATTTGTCGCCGAGAACCTTTCGGTGATTATGCAGGTAGCATACTTTAAGCAGGGTAAAAAGAGAGGAATAAGACAGAGAATTTTCAGATACACGCCATTGCATCATCATTATAATGTTAAAGATGAAAAACTCGACCCCGAATGTCGTTACTTGCTTAAAGGGCCTAAACAACCTATGCACGAAGCAAAGATAACTGTTCGTTTCTGGATTGTAACAATAATTATGGCGGCTATTACACTAATGACACTTAAAATAAGATAATATAAATGAATAAGAGGATTGTTATACTGGGTGCAGGTGAGAGCGGTTGTGGTGCAGCCATTCTTGCAAACAAATTGGGATTCGAGGTATTTGTTTCGGATTTCGGCAGTATATCGGATAAATATAAAAGAGTGCTCGATGAGCATTGCATAGAGTGGGAAGAGAAACAACATACCGAACATCTCATTCTAAATGCACAGGAGATAATTAAAAGCCCCGGAATACCGTGCGATGCACCAATGGTAAAGAGAGCAAGTGATGCAGGAATACCTATAATTTCGGAGATTGAGTTTGCAGGAAGATACACAAAGGCAAAGATGATTTGCATTACCGGAAGTAATGGCAAGACAACTACAACGTCGCTTATATATCATATATTTAAGGAGGCAGGATTGAATGTAGGACTTGCCGGCAACATTGGTAACAGTCTTGCATTACAGGTTGCCGAAGGCGACAAAGATTACTACATTGTGGAGTTGAGCAGTTTTCAGTTAGACAACATGTATGAGTTCCGTGCAAATGTAGCGGTACTTATGAATATAACCCCCGACCACCTCGACCGTTACGAACACAAGATGCAGAACTATATCGATGCAAAGTTTCGTATTTTGCAAAACCAGCAACCCGACGATGCATTTGTGTTCTGGAACGATGACCCTATAATACAAAACGAACTGCCTAAACACAGACATGGCAAATTGTATCCTTTTGCCGAGAACAAGAAAGATGGTTTGGTAGCATATACCGAAGAGCATAAAATAATTTTTACAGAGCCTACTCCATTCAACATGGAACAAGAAGAGCTATCGCTCACCGGTAAGCATAATTTATACAATTCTATGGCGGCAGGAATATCGGCGAATGTTGCCGGTATACGAAAAGAGACAATACGTGAGGCATTAAAGAGTTTCAGCGGTGTAGAGCATCGTTTAGAGAGAGTTGCTGTAATAGATGGTATTGAATATATAAATGACTCTAAAGCGACAAATGTAAACAGTTGCTGGTATGCCCTGCAAAGCATGAAGAGAAAGACCATACTTATTCTCGGTGGTAAAGATAAAGGAAATGACTATAACGAAATTGCCGACTTGGTACGTGAGAAGTGTAACGGACTGATATTTTTAGGGGTGGACAATAGTAAACTTCACACCTTCTTCGACGGTTTTGGCATTCCTACAGCAGACGTACACTCCATGCAAGAGTGCGTTTATGAAGCACGAAGAATGGCAAAAAACGGTGAGACAGTTCTACTGAGTCCTTGTTGTGCAAGTTTCGACCTGTTCAGGAGTTATGAAGACCGAGGCGAACAATTCAAGAGCGAAGTTGAAAAATATAAATAGAACAGAGAGTATATGGGCAAAGGTATCACAAGAAGAATATTCAAAGGAGACAGAGTAGTTTGGGCTATCTTCTTTATACTGTGCGCATTGTCGTTAATAGAGGTATTCAGCGCGACAAGCCGACAAACCTATGGCTCAGGGAATTATTGGCAACCTATAACAAAACATGCACTATTCCTAATTGCCGGAGTAGGTGTAGTGTGGTTTATTCATAATCTAAAGATAGAGTGGATAAAGATATTCACAAAACTTATATATATATCGGGTGTCATTTTTCTTATATACGCTCTTATTGGTGGCGACCGATTAAATGATAGTTCACGTTGGGTAACATTGCTTGGCGTACGTTTTCAGCCATTGGAAATTGCTAAAATGGGATTAGTGATGATGACAGCACTTATCCTGGCAAAGGCACAGACCAAAGAGGGAACTTTTCTATCGTTAACATCGGCAATGTCATTAGTTCATCTGCGGCCTCAGAATGAGGATAACAAGAAGGACTATACGATGCTGACAATTATTGCAATATCCATTATACCCTGCGGATTGATATTTTTAGAGAACCTATCGACAGTTATCATTGTAGGTGCAACACTATTTATGATGATGTTTATTGGGCAGGTAAATAAATGGCACATGTTTACTCTTGTCGGTTCGGCTATATTGGCAGGTGGTTTATGCTTGGCAGTTATAATGTCAACCCCAGAGAGTGCCAAAAACGGTAACAGTTTTCAGCGTAAAATGCTCACATGGAAACACCGCCTGGTAGATGTTAACGGAGCCGACAAAGACATGACCCCGGAACAGTACTACAAGCACTCCTTGAAAGAGGGTAATGAGCAAAAGATGTATTCAAAGTTGGCCATAGGCACAAGCGGATTATTTGGTAAAGGACCGGGCAACTCGGTACAGCGCGATTTTATTCCACATGCCTATTCCGATTTTATATATTCTATAATAATAGAGGAACTTGGATGGATTGGAGGGGTTGCAGTACTTTTATTATACCTCACATTGTTATACCGAAGCGGAAAGATTGCAAATAAATGCGAAGACCCCTACCCGGCATTTCTTGTCATGGGTGTGGCTGTAATAATAACCATGCAGGCAATGATGCACATGTTCATTTCCGTTGGAGATTTTGTTACAGGACAACCGTTGCCACTTGTGAGCCAGGGAGGAACATCTATTCTTATAAATTGTGTTTATATTGGTATAATATTGTCGGTAAGCCGTTATGTAAAACGACTTAACAAAGAAGAAAACATTAATAATACTCCGGTAGCGGAATAAAAACAGAGGAAAAATAACCATGAAAAGAGATTACAGAATTATAATTAGCGGTGGTGGCACAGGTGGTCATATATTTCCGGCACTATCTATTGCCGATGCCATAAAAAGCAAGCATCCCAATGCCGAGATTCTGTTCGTGGGAGCAGAAAACCGTATGGAGATGCAACGTGTTCCCGAAGCAGGTTATAAAATAATTGGTTTACCTATTGCCGGTTTCGATCGTAAGCATCTATGGAGAAACATAAAGGTGTTGCGTCTTATATTTAAGAGTCAGAAAATGGCTAAGCAGATTATTAAGGATTTTGCACCGCAGGTAGCCGTCGGAGTTGGTGGATATGCCAGTGGGCCAACTCTTAAGATGGCTGCAAAAATGAATATCCCAACACTTATTCAGGAACAGAACTCTTACGCAGGAGTAACAAATAAAATTCTTTCAAAAAGAGCAAAACTCATTTGTGTGGCATACGAAGGAATGGAACGTTTCTTCCCACACGAAAAGATTAAAATAACAGGAAACCCGGTTCGTGGCAGTTTGCTTACAATAGGAGCAAAACGCGATGACGCCTTAACAGCCATGAATTTAGACCCTAAGAAACGTTGCATACTCATTGTAGGCGGCAGTCTTGGCGCACGTAGCATGAACGAGAGTGTTATTGCCAATATTGACCTGATAAAAGAAAACAACAATATACAGTTCGTGTGGCAAACAGGAAAATTCTACTTCGAAGAAATGAAGAAGAGAGTAGAAGAGATTGGTAAGCCCGATAACCTAATTATTACCGACTTCGTAACAAACATGGCAAATGCACTGGCAGCAGCCGACCTTGTCGTATCGCGTGCCGGAGCAGGTTCCATTTCGGAGTTTGCACTATTGGGTAAAGCCGTAATATTGGTTCCTTCACCAAATGTATCGGAAGACCACCAAACAAAAAATGCAATGGCATTGGTAAACAAGAATGCCGCAATACATGTTGCCGACAAAGATGCAAAAGAGACTCTTATAAAAACTGCTGTAGCAACAGTTAAGGACGAAGAGAGGATAAAAAAACTCGAAAACAACATAAAGGAGATGGCAAAACCAAATGCAGCACAACAAATAGCCGAGGAGGTTATAATGTTGGCTGAGGCTTATATTGAGAAAGAGACAAGACGTAAAAACGAGAACTTGAAATAATGGAACTCAGAAATATTAAATCGGTATATTTTCTTGGAGCAGGTGGCATTGGCATGAGCGCGCTCGTAAGATACTTTCTTCATTTAGGAAAGTATGTGGCAGGCTACGACCGTACACCAAGTGAACTAACCAATCGTCTTATTGAAGAGGGGGCAAACCTGCATTTTGATGAGAATATAGAACTTATACCCGAAGAGTGCAAAAACAGCAACAACACCTTGATTATCTATACTCCTGCCATACCCAAGGGACATAAAGAGTGGGAATATTTTGAACAACGTGGCTTTACTATTAAAAAGAGAGCCGAGGTTCTGGGTATAATAACACGTGATAAACGAGGGATTTGTGCAGCAGGCACACATGGCAAAACCACAACATCGACAATGACTGCCCACCTGCTACACCAATCACACGTAGATTGTGCAGCATTCTTAGGTGGTATATCAAAGAATTACAAAAGTAACCTTATACTGACCGACAAAAGCGACCTTGTTGTTATTGAAGCCGACGAGTACGACCGTTCATTCCTGCATCTTACTCCATACGTTGCCACAATAACATCGGCCGACCCCGATCATTTGGATATTTATGGCAACAAAGAGAACTACCTGGAGGCTTTTGCACAATTCACAGAGAGAATTTGCGAGAATGGAGTTCTTATTATACACGAAGGATTGGAGGTTGTTCCACGTATAAGAAAAGGAGTAAAGTGTTTTACATACGGACGTAACAGCGGTGATTTCCATGCCGAGAATATAAGAATAGGCGATGGAACAATATTGTTCGATTACGTTTCACCCAAACAGTATATAAAAGATGTAGAGTTGGGTGTTCCTGTGAGCATAAATATTGATAATGGCATTGCAGCAATGGCTATGGCAGAGATTTGCGGTGCCACAGCCGATGAGTTAAAGCAGGGTATGAAAAGTTTTGCAGGCGCCGACAGACGTTTCGATTTTCATATTAAAAATGAAAATATTGTATTGCTTAGCGACTATGCACACCACCCCGACGAAATAAAAGCATGTGCAAACTCCATGAAAGAGTTGTACAACAATCGTAAAATAACAGCAATATTCCAACCACACCTATACAGTCGTACCAACGATTTCTACAAGGAATTTGCCGAGAGTCTATCGATATTCGACGAGGTTATTCTACTGGATATATACCCGGCACGCGAGTTACCAATACCTGGAGTTACAAGTAAACTTATATACGACTTGATTGACGAGAATGTAAAGAAAAGAATGTGCAGAAGAGAAGAAGTGTTAAGTATTGTAGAAGAGGAAAAGCAGAATTTCGATGTAGTGGTAACACTTGGTGCTGGCGACTTGGAGAACGATGTTTGTAAGATAGAAGAGATATTAAAAAACCGATAAAAAGAAAACAAGAGCATAATATGCTGAAGAAGATTCTATTATATCTGGTAACTTTCATTGCAGGAGCATACATTGTATTGGCACTGTTATGCTTTACTAATCGCCCCGATGACATACCTTGTAAAGGTATCGATATCGAGATTGAGGATTATGGCTTCGACATCCTTACAAAGAGTGATGTAATGACCCTTTTAAATGCAAAAGATATAAACCCTATACAAAAAAAGATGAACAAGGTGTCCTGCCGAAACATAGAGGAAGCAATAAAAGCATCGTCTCTGATAGAGGATTGTCAATGCTTTAAGACACATAACGACTATGTTGGCATAAAAGTATCATGCAAGATACCCATAATGCATGTTTTCGACAGGGAGGGAAAGGATTTTTATATCGATAAACACGGAGATATAATAAAAGGGATACCACAAGCAATATACCTGCCTGTGGCAAGTGGTTGCATAGACCGCGAAATGGCCGACAAGGAGTTGCTAACCATAGCAAACTTCTTAAGAGATGACAAGTTTTGGATGGAGCAAACCGAACAGATATATTTTCAGCCGAATAAAGATATAATTATTGTTCCCCGGCTCGGTAACCATATAATTGAGATTGGTAAAGCCGAAAACCTGGAAAAGAAAATGGAAAAACTGAAAATATTCTATGAAAAAGGACTCAACAAGATTGGGTGGAACAAATATAAGAAGATAAATGTTGAGTTCGACAATCAGGTAATATGCACAAAGAGAAAATAAATACTACATATTAAAAAGAAATAATTCTATATATGGGAGCAAACAGATATATTGTAGCAATTGAGATTGGTTCGTCGAAAGTATCGGGAGCCATTGGCATGGATACTTACGACGGAATAAAAATAGTTGCATACGCGAGTGAACCTGTTAATGGGTTTATTTCGAAAGGAGTGGTACGCAATGTCGATGAAACAGGAAACTGCCTCACAAGTATTGTAAACCGTATGGAAGCACAAATGGAGAATGTAAACATAGAGAAAGCCTATGTTGCATTCGGAGGATTATCGTTGCACTCCGTTAAATCGACAGTAGCAAAGGATTTCGATGAATATACAAAGATAACACCCGAGATTATCGATGGAATGAACAGCGAAAACGATAATATATTTTCGGCTCCACAAGGATATCAAAAGGTAAAGGTTATATCTCAGGAATGTAGACTGAATGGTGAAGTTGTATTATCACCTATTGGAATACCGACAAAACACATTGAATGTAACTTTCTGAACATTGTAATTAAGGAACAATACTTAAAACAACTCGAAGAGAGTTTCAACATGTCCAATATTGCCATAATGGATGCATTCAATGCTACAGGAATTGAAGCAGGTATTATGTTAAGCGAGGATGACAAACGCAATGGTTGTGCATTAGTAAATATTGGCAGTGAGACAACCACTGTTGCAATATACTCAAATGCACTTTTACGTAACTTGGTAGTAATACCCTTAGGTAGCGAAAACATCACACGCGATTTATGCTCCGAAAATATTTCACATCAAGAAGCAGAACAATTGAAGATATTCAAAGGATATGCATCGGAAGCAAGTGAAAACGATTCCATACCTGCCAAAATCATAGATTCCATAATATCGGCACGAGTTATGGAGATACTGCAAAATGTCAAATACAGAATCGAACACTCCAAAGAGATTGTTAACAGTATAATATTTACCGGTGGAGGAGCAAAATTAAAAAATATTGGAACCCTGCTCGAAGAGAACCTTGCAGGATACAAGTTTCGCATTCTCACCGATATGTCTGTAAACTATCATGTAAACGAGAACCTGTTCCTGACAAAGGATGCAATAACTCCTACTCTTTACGGACTATTAAAAATGGGGAAAGAGAACTGTTGTAAAGAGGAGGTAATTGTACCTGCAGAGACTGTTATTCCAACAACCCTGTTCGAAGAAGAGGTTCCTGTAACCGATACTCCTAAAGAGATACCTTCGGTAAACACAGGCAACAAGAAAGAGAAAGAAAAAGAGAAGGAGAAACACAAAAACAATGGAAGAAACCTATTCGGTTCCCTCTTCGACAATATTGGTAAAAAAGGGAAAGAACTTGTGGACCTCATAACACAAGAGGAAACAGAGGATGAAGAGGATAATTAATAAATGATATTTAGGATATGAACGAAGAACAAAATATAGTACTACCATTTGACGCACAAAGGGAAACACCGAGAATAATAAAAGTTGTAGGTGTTGGTGGTGGCGGTAGCAACGCTGTGGAAAACATGTATAAACAGGGTATACACAATGTGTCGTTTGCTATTTGTAATACCGACATGCAGGCTCTTATGGATTCTAATATACCGGTAAAAGTACAACTTGGCGAGAAGACAACCGAGGGACTTGGTGCAGGAAACAATCCCGAAAGAGCATCCGCTGCCGCCGAAGAGAGTCGCCAACAGATTGAAGGACTTTTTACCGATGGAACAAAGATGGCATTTATAACTGCCGGAATGGGTGGTGGAACAGGTACAGGAGCTGCACCTGTAGTTGCTTCGATAGCCAAATCTATGGATATACTAACCATAGGAATTGTTACAATACCGTTCAAGTTCGAACTAAAGAACAAGATAATACAGGCTTTGAAGGGAGTTACAGAGATGTCAAAGCATGTCGATGCACTATTGGTTATAAATAACCAACGTCTCTTAAGTATTTATCCTCAATTGGATATAGAAGAGGGATTCAAGATGGTGGACGAAGTGCTTACCACTGCAACCAAAAGTATAGCAGAGATTATTACAGCACGAGGCAAAATTAACCTTGATTTTCGCGATGTAGAAAAGGTTCTCAAAAACGGTGGTGTAGCCATTATGAGTTATGGAACCGACTCTGGTGAACAGAGAGTAGCAAAAGCATTCCGTAAGGCATTACACTCACCCCTTCTTAACGACAATGATATATATAAATCGAAGAAACTGCTATTTAATATATACTACAACCCCAACACCCCTATGAAGGTAGTTGAACTGGAAGAGGTAGATGCCTTTATGGAACAGTTCACAAATGAACGTATAGAGGTTATATGGGGTGTAAGTAAAGATAATGCGCTTGCCGAAGGAGAAGTTAAGGTTACTGTTCTTGCCACCGGATTCGGTATGAACAACATTCCCGGCATGGAACCTGTTATAAAACAAGAAGAGATAGAGAAAGAGATTATTTCGCGTGAGGAGATTGAGAAAAAAGAGAAAGAGAAGTTGCGTTTGGAAGAGATGCAGAAAGCATTCTACAAACAAGATTACAGAGTTTATATCTTTACCGGAGAGGAAATTAACGATGAAAATTTTGTTGCTACCATCGATAACTCCCCTACATACAAAAGAACATCACGAGAATTGGAGCAGATAAAATCTATTGTACCCGGTTTTGCAGTAACCCCACAAGATGAGAGTGTAATTATTGACCCGGAACCTCTTCATAGCGAAGAATCAAACGAGAATAAAGAAGAATTACCATTTTAAAACAGAAAGATATGGAACTATACGACATTATTTCGAATGACATTAAAGAGGCAATGAAGGCACAAGACAAGGTTGCCCTTGCCACACTGCGTAACATTAAGAAAGTGCTGTTAGAGGCTAAAACTGCACCCGGTGCCAACGACTGTGTCAGTGACGACACTGCAATGAAAATAATCCAGAAATTGGTAAAACAGGGGCGTGAGTCGGCAGAACTGTTCACTAACCAAAACAGAAACGACCTTGCCGCAGAAGAACTTGCACAAGTGGCTGTAATGGAGCGATACTTACCAAAACAGATGAGTGCCGAAGAGGTAAAGGCTGCTGTTAAGGCAATAATTGAAGAGTTGGGTGTAAATACAGCACAGGAACTTGGCAAAGTAATGGGCGTTGCCACAAAACGTCTTGCCGGAAAGAGCGATGGAAAGGCTATATCGGCTGCTGCAAAAGAGTTACTCTCGTAACAACCTATTTAGTCGAAGAGTTCCCTAAGTACTTCTGCCGATTTAAGTTCGGGAAAATCGGGAACATGCAAACGATAATAATTTTGTAAGAGTGCGAGGTACTCACCTCGTGCTCTTCTGTTTAATGCAATATTGTGTAACGAAGAGAAATCCACAGCCAACAACTCAATAAAATTACAAGTATCCTGAGGCGACAGATATTGAGAATGCAACGGTGGCTCCGGAACCAAACAACCTGCGACCAAATCGAAATAACAACCGGCAGAGTAATCCTCAATATTTGGATATATTCCCAAGAAGCGGGTAAGTTGTATCAAAAACACAATGTGAAAGTCGGCATAACCACTATCTGCGGTATCCAACCAGTCAAAAGCATGATGAAGAAATGAAAAAAGAGCATTATTCTCATACTCCTCATGCAACACATTTGAAAGAAATTCAGCCAAATACATTGCAAGAGCCGATTTTGTAACATCGTAAGGAATTGATGAGTATAACACGTAAGGCTGCACATCGGAAAGACGAGACATAGACTTTCCACTGCGGTATGAAGCCGAAAAAGAGAGTATCGATAACGGTTGAAACAGGACATTGCGCACTCTGGTACGTTTACTGCGTGATATTGGTACAAGAAACGACAAACGCCCATGCGAATGCGTGTACATATCGGCAATCATAAGCGTATCGCTATATTTAATTGTGCGTAAAACCACACCATTGAACCTCTCTATCATAATATACAGGGCTGTTTTGAGCCTTTTTTAAATAATTCATTTGCGAAGATATAAAAAAATACTCAAAATATTTTGCTATTCCAAAAAAAGGTTTTACCTTTGCATCCGCTTACCGCCTCGACAAGCAGGTTTATACACTTTAACAGAGTGCAAAGGTAACGGCCCATTCGTCTATCGGCTAGGACGCAAGATTTTCATTCTTGAAAGAGGGGTTCGATTCCCCTATGGGCTACAAGTAAAACAATGAAATAATATTAAAGAGATGGCAAATCACAAATCATCACTTAAAAGAATCAGACAAACTGAGAAAAGAAATCTCCAGAACCGTTACTACGGAAAAAATATGCGTTCTGCGGTTCGTAGTCTTCGTGCTATGACAGACAAAACTGAAGCTTTGGCTAAATTCCCCGAAGTTCAGAAAATGCTTGACAGAATGGCTAAGCGTGGTCTTATCCACAAAAACAAGGCTGCAAACCTCAAATCGGGTTTGTGCGCAAAAATCGCAAAATTAGCCTAATTTATTAAGAACATATATTTACCTACGCGAGGCTGGATTAAATAATCCAGCCTTTTTGCGTTTGCAGTTAAATATTTCACTTAATTTACCAAACTTAACAGGTAAGCCAAATAGACATTTTCTTTTCAATATATATTGAAAAGAATTTGCAGAATCGCCTGTTTTTTTATATTTTTGCAGTAACTGTAATCGAATATTTTTCATACAAACAGAATATATGAGCGAAGAGATAAACAAGAACGCGTCGGCAAATTATTCTGCCGACAGTATTCAGGTTCTTGAAGGTTTGGAGGCGGTTCGAAAACGCCCTGCAATGTACATTGGAGACATAAGTGAAAAGGGACTCCACCACTTGGTATACGAAGTTGTAGACAACGCCATCGATGAGGCTATGGCGGGTTATTGTACACATATTGAAGTAAGCATAAACCCCGGAAACTCCATAACCGTGCAGGATAATGGACGAGGAATCCCCGTAGACATGCACGAAAAAGAGCAAAAATCGGCTCTGGAGGTTGTTATGACTGTGCTACACGCAGGTGGTAAGTTTAACAAAGACTCCTATAAAGTATCAGGAGGACTTCACGGTGTGGGTGTGTCGTGCGTAAACGCACTCTCAAAAGAGATGAAAACAGAGGTTTTCCGCGAAGGTAAGCACTATATACAGACTTACGCCTACGGCAAGCCTCTTGCCGACGTAGAGTGTATTGGCGAAACCGAGATAAGAGGTACACGTCAGACATTCCAGCCCGACGATTCAATATTCATTGTAACAGAATATCAATACGAGATATTGGCAACACGTCTACGCGAACTTGCCTACTTGAATGCCGGTATAAAGATAACACTCACCGACAAACGACATGCCGACGAGAACGGTAATTACAAGAGCAACGAGTTCTATTCAACAGAAGGTTTAAAGGAGTTTGTTCGATACATAGACTCTTCTCGCACACCACTTATTGGCGATGTAATATACCTGAATACAGAAAAACAAAATATTCCCATTGAGGCAGCCATAATATACAACGACGGTTATAGCGAAAATGTATATTCATACGTGAACAACATCAACACAATAGAAGGAGGTACACACCTTGCCGGATTCCGTCGTGCACTTACCCGTACACTTAAGAAATATGCCGATGACACAAAGGCATTAGAGAAAGCAAAGGTAGAGATTTCGGGTGAGGACTTCCGCGAGGGACTTACCGCTGTTGTATCTGTTAAGGTTGCAGAG
>CAZEKX010000017.1:0-31827 GCA_964512955.1 uncultured Bacteroidaceae bacterium | reverse complement strand
ACTCTTTACCAATAAAACTTTTATTAATCCGTCCAACTTTTTGGGGTCAGATCAAAAGGTGTCCATTATATTTTTGTACTCTATCATCACCTGCTAATTATATGGGTTTGAGGATAGTGAACACTCTTTTATAATTAGGGTGGCGAACCTCATGTCGCGATTATCTACCATGACCAATACTTCGCCTGCTGTGTCGGTATATGGCGATGTTACAGCCGAAGCGGTATCATTTCTTAGAATACATATAATATTGTTTGCCTCTAACAAACCCTGTATAATTTGTGCTTGCCACAAATTACCGCTATAAACCTTTACAAAATTGTGATGCTCTCTTCTATGTGCCATGACAACCTCCTTCCTTTTTTGTGTAATCAAATTTATTCTCTTATGGAAATGCTCCTTGTATGAAAAACAAATTTTAAACCGGCATGGTTGTTTAGAAGAGTAGGTAGGATAGATAAAAAGTAATAATTTCAACTGTTAAAAAAGATTAAAAATGCAGTATCTTCGTTCTTTCTAGTTATTTTTGTAAAAACGATGTATTGCGTACCGGTTGTATGCGTGCATGTCTATAGAAATTAAAGATTAACTAAAACAAAAAAGATATGTTAGACGTAAAAACATGTTTAGGCGAAGCCGAAGAGATGATGGAACTTGCAATTATGCATCTCGAAGAAGAGTATTCACATATTCGCGCCGGAAAGGCAAATCCCCACTTGCTCGATTGTGTGAGAGTAAGTTCCTATGGTTCCGAAGTTCCTATTAACAATGTGGCTACCATCACCACTCCCGATATGCGTACGATATCTATTAAGCCTTGGGATAAGAGCATGTTCAGTGCAATAGAGAAGGCTATCATTGACTCTCCCGTGGGTATTATGCCTGCCAATAACGGTGAGGTGATAATTGTGGCAATACCTCCTTTGACGGGTGAACGTCGTGAGCAACTTGTTAAACAGTGTTCTCGCGAGTTGGAAACAGCAAAGATAAGTGTACGTAATGCGCGTCGCGATGCTATCGACTCACTTAAGAAGGCTGTTAAGGATGGTATGCCCGAGGATTTGTCGAAAGATGGCGAGGAGAAACTCCAGAAGATACACGACAAGTACATAAAGAAGGCCGAAGAGATATTTGCCGCTAAGGAGAAGGAGATTATGACAGTCTGACCCTTAAACAGAGTACGGGTGCAAGGAGTAGTAATAAAGAGTGCCGGCAGTGTCTACGACGTACGTCTCGATGATGGTACGTTGATAGAGTGCAGGGTAAAGGGCAATTTTCGTCTTAAAGGTATAAAAAGTACCAATCCGGTTGCTGTTGGCGATAAGGTTGCTTTGTCTGTGCGTGACGATGGTACAGCATATATAATAGATATATTACCTCGAAAGAATTATATTGTACGCAAGGCATCGAACTTATCGAAGCAGTCGCATATTCTGGCTGCCAATCTCGACCTATGCTTCCTTGTTATTACGATAAACCATCCTGTTACATCCACCACGTTTATAGACCGTTTTTTGGCATCTGCCGAGGCCTATCGTGTTCCGGTTGTACCGGTCTTCAACAAAACCGACCTCTACAATGCCGACGAGCAGTTGGAACTCGATTATCTGTTTGCTATATACGAGAGTATCGGCTATAAATGTCTTAAGACATCCATTGCCACAGGCGAGGGTATAGACTCTTTGAGGGATATGATGCGTGGCAAAGTGTCGTTGTTGGCGGGTAATTCGGGTGTCGGAAAGTCGAGCCTTGTAAATGCTGTAGCCCCACAGATTGCCGCTCGTACAGGTGAGATATCGAAGACACACGATAAAGGTATGCACACTACTACTTATTCCCAGATGTTTGAATTTATGCCCGATAGTTTTATTGTGGATACTCCGGGTGTGAAAGGTTTCGGTACATACGACATGGAAAGCGAAGAGATAGCCCACTATTTCGTGGAGTTTTTCGAGTTGTCGGGTGGTTGTAAATATGGAAACTGTACTCATACGCACGAGCCGGGTTGTGCAGTTCTGCAAGCACTGGAAGAGGGTAAAATAGCCCCTTCGCGCTATCAATCCTATTTAAGTATGCTCGAAGATAAAGAGGAGGGTAAATACAGAACTTCGGAATAACGCGATTGATTAAAAGCCGTATGGCATAAAAATTTGTCTATCATTATAGATAAATTGTATAACCGATAAAAAATCCGTTGTAATACAGTGTATTGCAACGGATAATTTTTTAATAATATTGAAAATTGAAACCGTCAGAGGGGAACCCATGTGGCAAGAGTCAAACCAAAGTTATTATAGATGACACGAAACAACAGAGGTGTTTATTCGGCAACATGCAGTATGCCACTGTTTTTACGCGCTTTCTCCAAATATGCTTTTACAAAAGGACTGTTAAGGAATTTGGCAGGAGCATTGGCTGTAAGTCTTTCAATCTGTGGGGTTACTTCGGGGCGGGGTAGTGTGCTACAGAGTAATCTGAAGACGCATGGTCCAAGCAATGTATGATGGTTGTCAATTATAAAACCCTCGATGAAACTACCGAACCTATGCATTACCGATGCTATTGAGTCGCGTATCTCAATATCTCTATTTTTATGGGTGTGGGTAGTTGTAGCCAAGGATGTCCTCTCTCTCTCCAGTTTTGTAATATGGTTCTCTAACTTTTCTTTATGCAGTATAAACTTGTTTAACTTGTCGTTATGCTCCGTACCGGTTATTCTTATAATCTGCGGTTCAATATTTACAGATATTACTCCCGATTCCAGCACCAACGGCAGTGTGGGAATATCGTCAATAAAGAGAGCGGTAAGCAGTGTCGTGTCCAAATCCCCCTCCATCTTAAAATTGCCATGTAAAATCTCGCATGAATTCAGAGTATGCCACTTACTATCTTTTTCCTGTTTTATGTGTATGAGTGTACCATCGGCAACCTCACCGTCGTATGCAACACCCGAAATGTGATATTTATCTTTGCACGATAATATTAGAATTACAAAAAGGCTTATAAAGGATAATAGTAATAGGTTTTTCATCTTATGAGTGTTTTGTCTTGTCCAATAGGTTGTTTTACATAGTAAACTAAGGTTTTTGCGAATATAATATAGTTTATACGAACTTACAATCCTTTTTAATCTTATTTAGTTATTTATCATAATGTTATAACATTTTGCAACACTTTTGTAATGCAAAGATGGTATTACCGGCATATAAAAACTCCAAAAATAAAAATTTTATACGGAATTCCACTTTTTTAACGTATCTTCGCAGAATTAAGAGATTGTTTGAATTTAAAACTCTATAAAATTGTTATTTATGAAAAAATTAGTTTCAGCATTTTTAATTGCATTGACTCTGTTGCCAATACAGTTGAAGGCCGACGAGGGTATGTGGCTTTTGCAGTTGATGCGTAGTCAGAACCTCGAGGACCAAATGCGCAAATTAGGTTTGGAGTTGTCGGTCGATGAAATTTATTCTCCCAACGCTCCTTCGTTGAAAGATGCAATAGGTATATTCGGTGGTGGTTGTACAGGTGAAATCGTTTCACCAAATGGTCTTATATTTACAAATCATCATTGCGGATATAGTTATATACAGCAGTTGAGTTCTGTTGAGCACAACTATCTTAAAGATGGTTTCTGGTCTGACAGTTACGAAGAGGAACTACCCTGTAAAGATATAAACTTCACCTTTGTAACAAAGATAACCGATGTTACCGACGAGGTGAATGCCCGCATCATAGATGGCAGAATGACAGAACAGGAGTCTTTCTCACGCGATGCTCTTGCCAAAGTTGCCAACGAACTGTTCGAAAAAGACGATATTGAGGGAAAACAGTATCTTACTGCTCAGTTGCTTCCCTATTACGAAGGTAACAAATATTATCTGGTATATTACAAAGCCTACACCGATGTTCGTTTGGTGGGTACTCCTCCCTCATCTGTCGGTAAGTTCGGTGGAGAAACCGATAACTGGATGTGGCCACGCCACACCGGCGACTTCTCTGTATTCCGTGTTTATGCCGATGCAGAAGGAAATCCCGCACCTTATAGCAAGAATAACAAACCTTTGAGTACTCCAAAATATTTGAATGTCTCTATCGCCGGCTTTGAATATGGCGATTTCGCCATGATTATGGGTTTCCCCGGCAGTACGTCGCGTTTCCTTACAGGCGATGAGGTAAAGCAAAGAATGTATAGTAGCAACGAGCCTCGTATAGCAATGCGCGATGCAACCCTCAAAATACTTCGCGAGGAGATGGCAAAGAGCGAGGCGGTAAACATTCAATATGCGAATAAGTTAGCACGAATAAGTAATTACTGGAAGAACTCGATAGGTATGAACAAAGCCATTGTCGAGAATAAAGTAATAGAGGAGAAGTTGGTTAATGAAGCAAAGTTCCGTGAATTTGCAGAACGCGTAGATAATGATAACTACAAAACCGTTGTAGAGGAGATAAATAAAGTAATAGAGCAGAGTAATAGAACTCAATATATGTTGACTCTTACAACAGAACTCATAAGCAATGTTGAGTTTATATCGCGTAACTTTAACAATGCAAGTAAATCGTTGTTCGATGAACCGCTTATTGTTAAAGATAAATTGAATGCTTATTACAACTGGTTGCACGACCGCGACTATAATCACGAGATTGACCGTCGCGTTGCAAAATCACTGATACCTCTCTTTATCTCTCTTACAACCGAGGAGGAGCGTCCCGCACTCTTTAACGAAATGAACAAGAGATATAAAGGTAACCTCGACAAATATGTCGATTATGTTTACGACAACTCTATTCTTGGCTGTAGAAAGAACTTCGATAAGTTTGTCAAGAAACCTGCTCTCAAGAAAATTCAGAACGACCCTGCTGCACAGTTGCGCGATGCAATATTCGATGTGTATGAAAAGTACCGCGATGAAATGGCAGGATACAAGGCTACACTGAACAAACTTCACAAGACATATTTGAAAGGTTTGCTGGAGATGGCCGATGGAACCCCTGTTGCACCCGATGCAAACTTTACAATGCGTCTTACATACGGAAACATAAAATCGTATCAGCCACGCGACGGTGTTACATACAGCCACTATACCACGTTAAAAGGCGTAATGGAGAAAGAGGATCCTAATAACAGCGAATTTATTGTGCCTGCACGTCTCAAGGAGTTGTATAACTCAAAAGAGTTTGGCGCTTACGCCCTTCCCAATGGCGAAATGCCGGTGGCATTCCTCACTACAAACGATATTACCGGTGGTAACAGCGGTAGTGGAGTGCTTAACTCACGTGGCGAGTTAATAGGTTTGGCATTCGACGGAAACTGGGAATCGCTCAGTGGAGATATCAACTTCGACGAAAACCTTCAACGCTGTATAGGTGTCGATATAAGATATGTGTTATTCATAATAGAGAAATTGGGTAACTGTAACCGACTTATCGAAGAGATGACTATTGTTAAGTGATAATATTATAAAATTGGCTTCCCTAGGGAAGCCAATTTTATAATAACTACATAAGGAGTATCATTCAAATAACGTGTCTTTTATTTTTTTAATTCGTGCAATTGAGCATATATTGTCAATATCCGCTCCGTTGTATGCATAAGAATAGAATACCCCTTCACTTAATAAAACATACATCCAATCACGATTCATTCGTTTTTCTGCCGGTAGAGTGTTTATCTTCTCGCACCAATCGGCCATAGCGTTCTGTTTACGTAGTACATTCGGCTCATCTACCTTATCATTGCCTTTTGTTTCTATTACATATATGTGTTGCTTTGTTGCTACCATAAAATCGGGATGATAACTACTTAATAAACCATCGGTGCGAATATAACTTATCCTCGCAAATGGGTGTTGACTGTCATCAATTTTAATAAAACGTTCAACCTGTGCATCCCTGTCGAGAAACTCTAAAAACTCTCGTTCCAAAGTCCCCTTGTTTGATGGAAAACTTGTACGTTGATAGATTGTTTTTTGCAACTCCAACGAATACTTCTCACGCATCTTCAACTCTGCTACATCCGAGAAGTATAGATGCTCAACAATAGCATCCTTAACATCTATCTCTTGCTGTGCATAGTAGAGAACCTTTGAAAGTTGCTCAATGATATGACGGGTAGCCACTGCCGAGTGAGCCAATAATATCTTCCAATTATTATTTGCCATCGGGTCGAATGGTTTTCCAAATAATCGCTCTCGTATATACTTATCCAATGTGCCGATAATCTTTGCACCTCCGAATTGTGTGCGAGGAAGTGATTTTGTACGGTTATTCACTCTTTCCATTCTGCTCATCACATTGTCGAGCATTTTTTGTAGGTATTGAATATAGTTATCGGCATTGAACAGGTTAGCATTAACCTTATATTTGCCAAATTGTGTTTTGCCCGTCAATTCCTCCGAGATAAACACTTCTCCGTCTTGAGCAAAGATGCTTTGCAGTGTTTGTAGAGAATACGATGTTAGTGGGTCGAGTTTCTCAATCTCAATAGAGAGTGGTTTTAACTCTTCAACTGCATCGTTGATAATGTTTATCCAACACAAATCATACTGCTCGTAGTCGCTCTTTAAACCAATTTTTATCAGGTCGCCTACAACACCCTCTCTGGTCATCTCCTCAACGACAGCACCGACCATGCCATCTTTAATAAGGTCATCATAGAAATCAAGGAATCGTGGATGCTCTATGATACTTAATATGTCTATGTATGAGTTGGGTGCTTGTTTCTTTACCATTACCAACTCTCTATTTTCACGCTTAATCTCCTCGTAACCCCTTCCTCGCCACATAAGGCGTAAACCTCTGCCAAGTGTTTGTTCCAACAGAATCTGTGATGTTGAGGCCCGCAAAGGCACAATCACACAAATATTATTCACATCGAAACCTTCTCGGAGCATCATAACCGATATTATGACCTTTGGTTGTGCGTAACTATCAATGTTGAATAGTTTTTGCTTAACCTCTTGCCATTCACCCTTTAATTCTCCTTTAGCGTTGCTGTCAATACGGCATATATCACAACCATTTAGTCCCTCTTCAATCAAAAATTTCTCTACCAACGGACTTACATTGGTATCTTCGCAAACAATCAACATCTTTGGATGCTTTGAGGTATCTATTGCACTAAAACCCCGTTCTAACATATCGAGTTTCTTTAATCCTGCCCTCAACATCAAACGCTGACCATCGCTCAAATCGAGTATTCGATTATTTTCATCCCTCACTACACGATAATCCAATTCAGTATCCGTAATCTCTGCTCGCTTGTCAATAACAACGGTTTTAACCAGCCCCTTACCTATCGCTTTGCGAATATCGAAATCCACAACAATATGAGGAAAATAGTGTTTCACACGCCTATTCTCGCTACCACTCTCGTCGTATGGTGTTGCCGAAAAGTCTATTTGAAAGAAATGCTTGCCTTTATGTTCGGCAATCTTGTTCAATCCTGCTTGCCACTCTACCTCTTTAACTTCACCGTCTTTTTTAAATTCGTGAATATGGTGTGCCTCATCGTTGATAACCATTAAGTTCTCGAGGTCTGCCAAATATTCTATTTCCGAACCTTGCAGGTATCTTCTGTCAAGTGCATCAAGTGCATTGCCACTACTTATACCTGGTTTGGCGGGTAATAGTGCATTGACTATGGTATCAGGAGCATTTAATGCCGATGCCGTTTCGTCTATTACCTCATCGGAATAGTCAATAAACAAATGCCAATTGGTTATGGCTATAAGCCCGTTGCCTGTTACTTTACGCCCTATATCCTCTTTCTCAACCACATTGTTTTGCACAAATCCGAATATTCTATCCCGGTATGCTTGTGGAATAAATAGTTCTTGAAACTTCATTAGGTCGCTTGTTGCAAAGTCTCGCCTGCCAACACTCGTTTCTTTACCTTTGTAAGCATCTAATAGTCGCTCATAAACAATAAGTCCCGGAGCAACGATTAAAAAGTTTTTGGTGAATCTCCCCGATATCTCCTCACCCTCCTCGGCAATGGCATTAAGAATCTGCCATATCATAACAGCATGCATAACCCAAGTCTTACCTGTTCCTGTTGCCATTTTTATTGCATACTTGGCAATATTGTATTTTTCTTTTGCAAAGTCCGAGAAATCAAATTGCGTAAGTAAGTCGGCATCAACGCGCCGATAGATGTCCAATACACTCTCTATACACAATACCTCGTGCAGATATATCACATTAAGTATCGCTTGTCGCTGTCCCTCGTGGAAGTTTATATCTCGCACATCACATTGCGCATCGTCAAACCAATATCTTAACAATTCTGCGGTTGTTGGCGTTACTGCCTCTCGCATTGTACCATCCTCAAATGCACGGTTTGCTTGTGCTGTTATGCTCTCTGCCAATCGTAGCGGGATATTACCATACCCCGCAGTCTGTTTAATTCTCTTTGCCATATCGTTAGATGTTTTCAACAACCATACTTTCAAACCCGAATACATCAACCGCCTTAATCGCTATCACACGACCACTTTTGTGGGTAACACGCAATCGGGCAGAGTAGACACAATGTAGGTTGTCGTTATCGTTGAGGGTATTACCTCTGTAATCCTGCCATTGACTACGGAATATCTTACCGTCATAGTCGGGGTCAATGCTCCAATACTCAATCAACGCTAATGGGTCGGTTGCTATCAACTCCGATAGTTTCGCCTTGTCCTTGTCATCGAGTGGAATGTTATCGGGAGATAGGAGTATGTAGTTATCGAGTGAAATGTTTAGTTCGTCCATATCGTTCTGCTCTACGATGCTTATAGGTTTGATAGTAAGGTACTGTAAGGAGTTGAAGCGAACCTTGTTCTTTAACTCCTTAAACCCTTTTTTAGTCGATAACTTGTCCAGTAAGTCGGGTGGAATAACCAATACTTCAACCTCTTTGTACTTTTGCACCGCTTCCGATATGTCGAACGCAAAGTTCCAACCGAGTACAATAACCCTATTCCAACCGCCGCCTTTGTATGTATTTCGCAACTCCGATGCTCGGCGTATTGTGGCGTGCGATGTCAGCACATTGGGGCTATCTGCAATAACAAGGGTACCATCCTTTATGTAACCAATATTCTTGCTATCCTCGAATGGGATTGCTCCATACAGGCCAAGAACGATTTGTGCAAGGTCGCCCACACGCTGAAACTCGCTATTCTCGAACTGCTCCTTTTGATAGTCGCCAATAGATTGGTATAGGAACGGTTTAACTCCTTGGTCAATAAAACGCTTACGCATAACCATTGTGGCAGGCTTGCCAATGTCGGTAGTAATCCATCTTCTATCTAACCTGTCAGCCACTGCTGCTGTCGTGCCACTGCCACCAAAAAGGTCCAATACAATGGAGTTTTCATTGCTGCTTGCTTTGATGATTCGTTCTAATAACTTTTCGGGCTTTTGGGTGGCGTAATTAGTATTTTGGAGTGAATTGCCTTGTACGGGGAATATATCCATCCAAACATCACCTGGATTTTTCCCTTTTAATTCCAAAGTGTCGGCATCTACATTTTGGTATCGTGCTTCTCCTCTTTTTGCTCTTGCAATGGTTTCGGGATTATATTCAACTCTAACATCATCCAGATTAAAGATAGGATTAGATGTTTTTTTGTAATAGAATATCACTTGATGCTTTCTTCCGAAACTTGAATTGGAACTTGCACCTTTTACAAAATGCCAAATAATTTCGTTTGCAAAATTCTCTTTTCCAAACACATCATCCAATAGAAGTTTTACATAATGCCCTACATGCCAATCTATATGTACATAGATAGAACCTTGCTCACTTAACAACTCACGCATAAGCACAAGGCGAGGATAAAGCATTTCGAGGTAGGAAACCGTACCATCTTTCCAAGTATCGGAATAGGCAAATTGCTCAATGACGGTCGGTTTCTGCGATAACGATATGTTAGGTAAACTAACTTTTGTTCTATAGTCGGCCTTACTATCAAACGGTGGGTCAATGTATATTAAATCGACCATACCACGCAACGAGGGCATGGCGGTGTCGGGGTCGCCTGCCAAAAGTGCTTGCATAATGAATTGGTTGTCGCCATAGATAAGGCGATTTCGCCACTCATTGTTGCTAATCTGTGGTATTGTACCGCTATACATACCGTCGTCTTTGTTGGGGAGTACAAGTTCGTTGGTCTGTAACCCAATTTTAGTGTCGGAATTGATACGTTCAAGAATTTTTTGGGCTTCTCGTTTCCCTTTTTCAACAATACGAGGCAGTTCGTTAATAAGAGATTTTTGTGGCATAGTAGGGCTGTGTTATGCATTGACCCTGTTTCTGAGTAGTCTACATCACAAAAAAAGCGTGAGAATCCACTTTCTTCTCCGTGAGGTTTTGGCGAACCTAAGTGTACAGAAAGTGTGAAACCCACGCATAGCGCAGGCATCAACTCTATTCTTGTACACTTTATAAAATCGCCAAATTTCACGGAGTACAGAATAAAAGCCAATGCTTTTAATATTATGTTATTTTAATTTGTCTGTTTTTTTGTATTGCTAATTAGAAGTTGTTTAAACCTACTTAAATTTAAATAACTTCTTATTGTAACTATAGTTAATATGTATATGTTTTTATTTTATTATCTCTCTTTATTTATCTCTTGTGAAATGCGGAATGCAGTATAAAGTTCAATAAGCGCGGCAATGAATGTTACTATAATCCATTCGTTGCGAGTGTGAGTGAACATAAGTATGCCTGCTACAATGAGTATTACTCCGCCAAGTTGCTGTTGCCACACTAATCGGCGAATGGTAAAGTTGTTACTCTTGTATCGTGTTATGAATTGCATTACAGCAAATAGTATTGCTCCCGATAAAAAGATTAATGATGCCTCTTGTGGTTGGAACATTTTAAGTATGGCACCAGCAAGTACTGCACACGCTCCCAGCATATATAATAGGTTTGCAATCTTCATATTGTTTGAATGGTTTTAAATAGTTTCTTAAAGAACTTTTTAATCTTCTATAATAAAAATTTCTTCATCTTCGAGGTGCATGCCATACTTCTCTCTTGCAACTTTTTCCAGCACATCTGCATCTTTGTCCAATTCGCCTAATTTGCGTACTATTGTATTGTGTTGCTCTTGCAAGTCTTTTATCTCTGTCTTTAGTTCGGTGATTTCTCGTTGGTTTTGAATGTGTTTCAACAGGTTGTTCTCGTCAAGGAATACTATCATTGACAAAAATGCTATTGTAACAAATAGATATTTATGTTTTACAATCCAACTAAGGAACTCTCCTATACTGTCGTTCATGGTAAATAATATTCTGTCGGGGATTAAAAATCTTTTCGAGTGCGAAGATAGAAAATTTTTGGAAAGCATCATACTTTGAGACATTTTTATTACTATCTTCGCACAAGATAAAACTGTTTTTTTATATATATGGAGAATTATATTGTCTCAGCACGAAAATATCGTCCCGATACATTTGAGTCGGTGGTTGCACAGAAAGCACTTACCACAACTCTTAAAAATGCTATTCATAGCGGGAAATTGGCACATGCATACCTCTTCTGTGGCCCGCGTGGCGTAGGTAAAACAACATGTGCACGAATATTTGCCAAGACTATAAATTGTAAACATCTTACTGCCGATGGCGAACCTTGCAATGAATGTGAGTCGTGTCGCTCTTTTAACCAGCAACGTTCGTACTCCATATATGAACTCGATGCTGCAAGCAATAACTCTGTCGAGGATATTCGCTCTTTGAATGAGCAGGTGCGTATTCCGCCTCAGGTAGGTAAATATAAGGTGTATATCATTGATGAGGTTCACATGCTTTCGCAGGCGGCTTTCAATGCTTTCCTGAAAACACTTGAGGAGCCTCCGGCACATGCTATATTTATTCTTGCAACAACCGAAAAACATAAGATAATTCCTACTATTCTTTCTCGTTGCCAAATATACGACTTCAGTCGCATAGAGGTTGCCGATATTGTTTTGCATCTGCAGGGCATTGCAACAAAAGAGGGAATAAATGCTGAATATGAGGCTTTGCGTATTGTGGCACAGAAGTCCGACGGTTGTATGCGTGACGCTCTGTCTCTTTTCGACCAGATGGTCAGTTTTACGCAGGGCGACCTCACATATACAAAGGTTATAGAGAGCCTTAATGTACTGGATTACGAGTACTATTTCCGTGTTACCGACTACTTGCTCGACGGTAAGACATCTGCGGCTTTGTTGCTCTTCAACGATGTGCTGAACAAGGGTTTCGAAGGCTCTATATTCATAGAAGGTGCCGCTTCGCACTTCCGCGACCTGCTTGTGAGTAGCGACCCGCTAACATTGCCTCTCTTTGAAGGTAGCGATGAACTGCGAAACAGGTATGCAACACAAGCACAAAGGTGTACACCCAAGTTCTTGTTCCGTGCAATTAAACTATGCAGCGATTGTAGTATGAACTACAGAGCGAGTCGCAACAAGAGGCTTCTGGTTGAACTGACAATAATTCAATTGTCGCAACTGGTTTCCGGGGACGATAGCGATGTTTCCGGTGGGCGTAGCCCTAAGTTGAAGCCTATTTTTAACAGACCTCAGAATGACGATAGCATTCAGAGTGTCAAAGAGCAAGTCTCAAAAACTGCGACAGTAACACCGAAACAAACAATAAACAAATCGGAGCAAAAGCCAATATCTGAAGAACCACGTGCAACTGTAATGCATGGTCGCCCCGAGTCTTTACGCCCTAAAACAGGTGTCGCTCCATCGGCATCTTTGGGTCGCATGTTCGGTGGCGTAAGGAGTATGCTTAATACTAAACAAGACACGCAACCTGCATCCGAGGCAGTTGGTAACAAAGTTGGTAATGCCATTGCTCAAAACAGTGTGGTTGAGAGTAAGGTGAAGGTTACAAACGAAAACCTGTTACAGGCATGGACCTCATTTGCCTTGCAACTGCCCGAAAACGAACGTGCTCTTGCCGACCGTATGAAAATAATATCGCCCCATCTGATAGACGAAGGACGATTCGAAATTTCGGTAGATAACCAGTTGGCGGCAGAAATGTTCGAGAAAGAGATGCCACGTATTCTTGAGGGAATAGGCACCTATCTTCCGGGTTGTAATCTTAAGGTTACCATAAATGTCAATGAGGTTGTTGTTGAACGTCATGTCTATGATAGAAAGAGGCAATATGAGATTCTAAGAGAAAAAAATCCTATAATAGAGAAGTTGAGGGAGAGACTCAATCTTGAACTCTCTTAAGATTCTTCTGTATACTTTTTAATATATATATAAGGTGTTGTCTCTTTCGAGGACAATACCTTATATTGCATTATATCTGTTGCGATTTTTTTCTTTATGGCAAAGAAAAAAGCAAAGAAAAAAGAGAGGAAATTTTTACCATGCAAAATTTTTTAAAATAAAAAATAAAATCACTTATATAGAATTGTTCTAAATAATAATGTGGTGTAAATCAATTTTACTTCTTGCATTCGTCATCCGTTTTCTTTTTATGCCCAGAGGCACTAAAAAACTATTTTAAAGAATGTTGTGTAGAAAGTTATCAACAGGTTAATACGTTAATAATTAAAGCGTTGAATATTTTTATCAAATAAACAGCCTTCGCAAAAACGACTTTTCTAAATGTCTGATATTTAACCCCTTAGTAAAGCCAAAAAAACGCGCTTTTTTTTGCACTTGTTTTTTCTTATTTCTTTTCGGATATTTGCAAAGAGAAAAGCAAGAATTAGAGTTTGCGTTACCGTTTATGCGGTGGTTTTTCAAAAAGCAAACACTTCTATTCTAAGCACAATAAACAGTAAATTTATTAGTAAACGATGAACTCGGAACTTTTAGCAAAGTGGGATAATTGTCTCGAAATAATTCGTGATAATGTCTCGAAAGTAATTTTCGATACTTGGTTCGCAAATATCACGCCGGTCAAGTACGAGGACAATACCTTAACCATTCAGGTTAAGAGTATCTTTGTGTATGAGTTCCTCGAGGGAAACTATGTCAGTCTGTTGCGTTTTGCTCTTTTTAAGGTTATGGGCGAGGGTACCAAACTGATGTATAGCATCCTTGCCGACAAAGAGAATGATAAAGTCGTGGAATTTGAGCCCGAGGTGGAACAGGTGCATTCCGAAGAATCTGTTATCGATAACTGGGATTCAAAACTTATCGGGCGATATACATTTGATAATTTTGTCGAGGGTGTAAGCAATCGTTTGTCGCGTTCTGTTGCTATGAGCGTTGCCGACAAGCCCGGTAGAGCATTTAACCCATTGTTTATATATGGTCCTTCGGGTGTTGGTAAAACACACTTAATAAACGCTATTGGTTGCAAAATTCAGGAGTTGCACCCCGAACTTCATGTGTTGTATGTTTCGGCACATCTGTTTCAGGTGCAATACACAGAGTCGATTCTGCAAAAGAATTTCAATTCGTTTATGAAGTTCTACCAAGATGTGGATGTTCTCATAATAGACGATATTCAGGAATTTGCCGGTTTGCAAAAGACACAGAATGCATTTTTCCATATATTCAACCATCTGCATTTGAACGGAAAGCAGTTAATTATGACTTCCGACCGTTCTCCAATGCAATTAAAAGGTATGGAGGAACGTCTTATAACTCGTTTCAAGTGGGGCATGAGTGCCGAAATGGAGAAACCCGACTTGGAACTGCGCAAGAATATACTTCGCAATAAGACGCATAAAGATGGCTTAAAGTTCCCCGAAGAGGTAATAACTTATATAGCAGAACATGTAAATGCAAGCGTTCGCGACCTCGAAGGTATAGTGGTTTCCATAATGGCGCACTCTACAATAAACAATGTAGATGTCGATTTGAACCTTGCCCGTAAAATAGTTGGCGACTTCTCCGACTTTGAAAAGCCTGTTATTACTATCGATGATATAATAAGCAAGGTTGCCGGTTACTATGGCGTCGATGTAAAGAGCCTGAATACTCGTTCAAGAAAACGCGAAGTGGTTCAGGTGCGTCAAGTCGCAATGTATCTTGCAAAGAAATATTTGGATCTTTCAACTCCAAAAATTGGTCAATATATAGGAGGAAGAGATCATGCTACAGTTCTGCATGCATGCAAGGCTGTTACAAACCTTGCCGAAACAGACAAACAGTTCCGTGGTGAACTAAACGAAATAGAGATGCTGTTGCAAAGTGCATAAACAGTGGCCGAATAGAGTAAATCCGCCTGTACTTGTGCAGGCGGATTTTTTTATTACAGTTCTCCAAAATGATGTACATTTTGCGTATATTTGTTCTCTATTCCTTGAATTTTTTTCAAAGCATAATTTTTGCAATGTTTCTGTTTTGGAAAACTTTTTCTGTAACTTTGAAAAATAAAACATTGGTAATCAATAATATAAAAATTTTTTTGGAAAACTTTTGTTGTTGTGAATAACTTATAATGTTTTTATTTGGTAGATATAAAAAAGGTTTCTAACTTTGTAAAGCATTGAAAAAGCACAACTCTGTAGAATTGACTAACCCTAAAATATAATTTACAAAGTGGAAAAACAAACCTACACCTATGATGAAGCATTCAAGTCGGCACTTGAATACTTCAATGGCGATGAATTGGCTGCAAGAGTCTGGGTAAACAAGTATGCCGTAAAAGACTCTTTTGGTGCAATCTATGAGAAGTCTCCGGTCGATATGCATTGGCGTATTGCAAATGAAATTGCAAGAGTCGAGGCAAAATACGAAAATCCTATGTCGGCACAGGAGATTTTCGACCTGTTAGATCATTTTAAGTATATTGTTCCTCAAGGAAGCCCCATGACCGGTATCGGTAATGATTTTCAAATTGCTTCTTTGTCGAACTGTTTTGTTATCGGAATCGACGGTAAAGCCGACTCCTATGGCGGTATTATTCGTATCGACGAGGAGCAAGTGCAACTTATGAAACGTCGTGGTGGTGTAGGACACGACCTCTCTCATATCCGTCCCAAAGGTTCTCCTGTAAAGAACTCGGCTTTGACCTCTACGGGTTTGGTTCCTTTTATGGAGAGATACTCAAACTCTACGCGAGAGGTGGCACAGGATGGTCGTCGTGGCGCTTTAATGCTGAGTGTCTCAATAAAACATCCCGATGCAGAGGCCTTTATCGATGCAAAAATGACCGAGGGTAAAGTTACAGGTGCAAATGTCTCTGTTAAAATAGATGACGATTTTATGAAGTCTGTAACAGACGGCACGCCCTATCAGCAACAGTATCCGGTGGATTCTAATGCTCCTTCTATCACAAAATCTATCGATGCAGGCG
This sequence comes from uncultured Bacteroidaceae bacterium, assembly GCA_964512955.1. Lineage (GTDB taxonomy): Bacteria > Bacteroidota > Bacteroidia > Bacteroidales > Bacteroidaceae > HGM04593. The sequence continues at coordinate 15,567 of CAZEKX010000017.1, read as the reverse complement.
AGTTGTGGGCAAAAATTATACATAATGCATGGAAATCGGCTGAACCCGGTGTGTTGTTCTGGGATACAATACAACGTGAGTCAATTCCCGATTGTTATGCCGACCTTGGCTTTAAAACCGTATCTACAAACCCATGTGGTGAGATACCTCTCTGTCCTTATGACTCCTGTCGTCTGCTTGCCGTAAACTTGTATTCTTATGTAAAGAATCCTTTTACTCCCGAGGCGTCGTTCGATTTCGACCTGCTCTGCGATCATGTGCAGAAAGCGCAGCGCATAATGGATGATATAATAGACCTTGAATTAGAGAAGATTGAGGCTATTCAGGCAAAAATAGATAGCGACCCCGAGAGTGCCGAGGTTAAAGAGGCTGAAATCACTCTTTGGAATAAAATATATCGCAAGAGTAGCATGGGACGTCGTACCGGTGTTGGTATTACAGCCGAGGGCGATATGCTTGCTGCAATGGGATTGCGTTATGGTAGCGACAAGGCTGTAGAGTTCTCTGTTGAAGTGCATAAGAATATTGCTCTGTCGGCATATCGTTCTTCTGTAAATATGGCAAAAGAGCGTGGTGCTTTCGAAGTATTCGATTACAAACGCGAAGAGGGTAATCCTTTTATCAACCGTTTGAGAGAGGCCGATCCTCAATTATATGAGGATATGAAACAGTATGGTCGTCGTAATATAGCATGTCTCACAATTGCGCCTACAGGTACTGTCAGCATTATGACACAAACAACATCGGGTATAGAACCTGTATTTATGCCTGTATACAAGCGTCGTCGCAAGGTGAATCCCAACGACCCCGAAGTACATGTTGACTTTACCGATGAAAACGGTGATACATTTGAAGAGTATGTTGTATATCACCACAAGTTTATTGAGTGGATGAAGATTAACGGTATCGATACTACCAAGAGATATTCACAGGTGGAAATAGATAATCTTGTCGCTCGCTCTCCCTATGCAAAGGCTACCTCTAACGATATCGATTGGGTCTCTAAGGTACAGATGCAGGGGCGTATTCAAAAGTGGGTCGACCATTCGATTAGTGTAACCATAAATCTTCCCAATAATGTCGATGAAAAGTTGGTGAACGAACTATATATCACTGCATGGAAATGTGCTTGCAAGGGATGTACTGTGTACCGTGATGGCTCACGTGCCGGTGTATTGGTATCGACTGAGAGTAAAAAGGAGACTCCTGCAGCCGATGATATGAAACCCACAATTACCGAGGTGCGTCCTACTGTGCTTGAGGCAGATGTTGTACGTTTCCAGAATAATAAAGAGAAGTGGGTGGCATTTGTAGGTCTGCTTAACGGTGAACCTTATGAAATTTTTACAGGACAGCAAGACGATGAAGATGGAATTCCTCTTCCAAAGAATGTAACCCATGGTGTGATAATAAAACATACCAACGAGGATGGAACAAAACGTTATGACTTCCAGTTCGAAAATAAGATAGGTTACAAAACTACCATCGAAGGACTTTCGGAGCGCTTTAATCCAGAATTCTGGAACTATGCAAAACTTATTTCGGGTGTGCTTCGATATAAGATGCCGATAGAACAGGTTATAAAACTTATCTCTTCACTGCAATTGGGCTCAGATAATATCAATACTTGGAAAAACGGTGTGGAGCGTGCGTTGAAGAAATATATTAAGGATGGTGCTGTTTCGGCAGAGAAGTGTCCAAACTGTAAAACTCCACTTATATTCGAAGAGGGTTGCTTGCATTGTCCGGGATGCGGTTATTCAAAATGTGGATAAACAGGCACTATTAATACACTAAATATCTTCACGACAAAGGGGTGGCTGACACAGGTCATCCCTTTGTCTTAAAAAATGGAAAAATGCAGATAAACAGGTATCAAATAGAGTTAAGAGATATACACCTATTTGCCCATCATGGTGTAATGGAGCAGGAACGTGTAGTGGGAGGAGACTTTACGCTAAATGTGGTGTTGGGTATAGGCGACTGTTGTTGTGCCGACAGTGATGAGATAGATAATACAGTAAGTTACGCCGATGTTTATGAGGTTATAAAATGTGAGATGAAAAAACCTTCAAACCTACTCGAGAATGTCTGTAAACGTATAATTGTTGCAATATTTGAGCGCTTTGCAACAGTTGAAGATATTGAAATAACAATATCTAAGGATACACCTCCTATGGGTGGCGACAGGTTGAATGCTGTGGTTTGTATGAGGGCTAAACGCTGACGTCGGTGTGTTTAACCGTTCGTTGTATTGCTTTCTGAATCTATTTTACGAAGAGCCTCTAATGATGCTGTTTGTTGGCTCTCTCTCTTTGAGAATCCTTCTCCTTGTCCGTAGGGTTCTCCATCTATGCTCACTTGGCTTGTAAAGAAAGAGCCATTGGGACGTCTCTCCTCGCTCAATAGTTCGAATAATACCTCTTTATGTCTCTTTTGCCCCCATTCAATGAGTTGGCTCTTATAATTCTTGTCCAATTTTACCACTTTTTCTACATCGCCCAAGCGTGGTAGTATACGCTCGAGCAGGAAACAGCGACAATATTCATATCCTTTGTCAATGTATATGGCACCGATAAACGCTTCGAGTGCGTTGCCATAGATGTAACTGTTATGTGTCTGTTCTATGGCATGGGTGTTTACATACTTGTCGAGTCCAATCTCTGTTGCGATGTTGTTTAGGTGCTCCCTGCAAACAAGATTACTGCGCGATTTGGATAGGAATCCTTCGCGTTCATGGTGGAACTTGTTGTACAGATAGTCCGAAACAATGGAACTTAATACGGCATCGCCAAGGAACTCCAGGCGTTCGTTGCATGATGAACGCTTACGCGATGTTCCCGATGTGAAAGAACTGTGGGTGAATGCAGTTTTGTATGGTGCAAGACTGTTTGGAACGAAGCCTAATATATCATACAATGCAGAATAAGACTTCTTATCCTTGCAGAAAAGAAGTCTTATTCTATCGATTTTTTTTTTTAATCTCTTAGGCATCTATCTTTTTGAATGCAATACATGCATTGTGTCCACCAAAACCAAAGGTGTTTGATATGGCAACATTTATCTCTCTCTCCTGTGCCTTGTTGAATGTGAAATTCAGATTGTAATCTATGGCTTCGTCTTCATCACCCTCTTCGTGGTTGATGGTAGGAGGTACAAGATTGTTCTTTAGTGCCAATACTGTAAGAACAGCCTCTATTGCGCCTGCGGCACCAAGAAGGTGTCCTGTCATTGATTTTGTAGAACTGATATTTAGTTTGTAGGCATGCTCACCAAAGAGGCTTTGAATAGCCTTTACTTCGGCAATGTCACCTGCATAAGTAGATGTTCCATGGACATTTATGTAATCTACATCTTCGGGTTTTAAACCGCCCTCTTCCAATGCGCCTCTCATGACACGTATTGCGCCGTCGCCTTCGGGGTGGGGTGCTGTCATGTGGTGTGCATCTGCTGTTATTCCGGCACCTACTATTTCTGCGTAAATTTTTGCACCACGTGCTACAGCGTGTTCATACTCTTCGAGTACAAGACATGCAGCACCCTCGCCAATCACAAAACCGTCGCGACTCTTGCTGAAGGGACGAGAAGCGTTCTGTGGTGAATCATTGCGTACAGAAAGGGCATGCATGGCGTTGAAACCGCCAACACCTGTGGGGCATATTGCAGCCTCGGAACCACCTGATAACATTACATCTGCTCTGCCAAGACGTATCTGGTCGTATGCATCGATAATGGCGTTGGATGCCGATGCACAAGCCGATGTAGTTACATAATTAGGTCCTTTTAAACCGTATTTTATTGATATGATGCCTGTTGTCATATCGGAGATCATCTTGGTGATGAGGAAAGGTGAGAAACGGGGACCGTTTTCGGGGTTTGTGAAATAGGGGGCAAGTTCGTCTTCGAGAGAACGAATACCTCCAATACCTTCTCCGTAGATTACTCCAATACGTTCACAGTTTTCCTTTTCAAAGTCTAATCCGCTATCTACTATAGCCTTTATTGCCGATTCTACTCCAAAATGGGTGTCAGAATCCACTTTACGTGCATCACGTCCCATATTGGTCTTAGGATCGAAGTCTTTTACTTCACAAGCGAAATGTGTTTTGAAAAGGGATGCGTCAAAACGAGTAATAGGCCCTGCTCCGCTAACTCCATTAGAAGCGTTTTCCCAAATAGTGGGAATGTCATTTCCAATAGGAGAAACAGCGCCAAGACCTGTTACAACTACTCTTCTAAGTTTCATCAAATAGAATAGTTAGATAAATATGTGTCGAAGAGAGATTGTTACTTCTCAGCAACCATCTTCTCTACGTACTTAACAGCATCACCAACTGTTACGATGTTTTCTGCCTGATCCTCGGGTATTGAGATACCGAACTCGTCCTCGATCTCCATGATAAGCTCAACTCTATCCAATGAGTCTGCGCTCAAATCATTTGTGAAACTTGCCTCAGAAGTAACTTCAGACTCTGATACACCGAACTTCTCTACGATAATTGCTTTAACTCTTGATTCAATTTCTGACATAATTGTATAATTTAAAAAGATTGTAAATTATTTGCGACAAAAGTATGATAAAAATTAGAAACTGCAAAGAAAAGAGCAAAAAAACATCTACTTTTTTGCACATTTACGCTCTTTTGTGCAAAAATGGACAAAAAATATGCACTTTTTTACTCTTTATTGGTGTTTCTGTATTTTATATTGTATGCTTTAGGTTCACGACGAAGGGGGTAGTTATTACGCAAATGTTCAAAATCCGATGGCGATGTCTTTAATTTATTACTGTCAATGCCGGGGTTGTATATTTTAAGTAATGCCTCTTCCTCGTTTGTTGCATCTATATTAGGAGTGTCCGGCTTAGGAAGTGATATTTCCGGTATCTCATTATTGTATTTTGTAAATTGTTTGAAGGCTTGCAACATCATGCGACTTGCATTAAGTTTCCCTTCTGCCGAGTAGCCTGCAATGTGCGGTGTTCCTATATATACTTTATTTAATAGAGATAGGTTAATATTTGGTTCTCCCTCCCATACATCTAATATTGCATCTGCAACCATTCCGTTCTCTATTGCTTCTAAAAGTGCAGTGTTGTCAACAACACTTCCACGTGATGCATTTATCAATAGCGGTTTTTTCTTTAGGGAGTTAAAGAATTTGTTGTCGGCAAGGTGGTAACTTGGAAAAAATCCATCCTTTTGTAATGTTGGATGAAATGTTATGATATCACATTCTTTAGTTATGCTGCTTAATGAAACAAACTCCTTTTCACCGTTTGCTTCGCGAGGCGGGTCATTTAGCAGTACTCTCATTCCAATTGCTCTTGCCCACGATGCAACACGGTTGCCAATTCTGCCTACGCCTACAATTCCCAATGTTAGTTTTGTGAGTCCTCTCTGTCTCTCTCTGCTCCAATTATAGAGTACCGACTGTATATATTGCAGTACTGCATCGGCATTGCATCCGGGGGCGTTTGTCCACTCTATCTCTTTTGCTTTACAATACTCGGTGTCTATGTGGTCGTAACCAATGGTGGCAGTCCCGATAAAGCGAACATTTGTATCTTTGAGCAGGTTCTCGTTGCACTCTGTTCTGGTACGCACGAATAGTGCATCGGCATGCAGTATGTCGTTTCTCGAAATCTCTACACCCGGCATGCTTTTTACAATATGCCCCATTTCTGTTAACGCATTGTGCAAAAATGGAATTTTTTCATCTATTATAATATACATATAATCTTTTCTTCTGTTTGTAATTCTTTTTGATGTATGGCTGTACTTATCTGGCAATCAGAAATTTGTACCTTATTGTTTTGCGATTTTTTGCGAAGATAGCAAAAAATGGTGGTAAGCACGTTGAATTAGTGCAGTTTTTATGCAAACTTTTGTACATATCATAAAGTTTAATTAAATTTGCCAAAAAGAAAGCGAATATAAACTCTACAAAAATATAAGAGCATGAAAACGTTTACCGAATTGAGTTGGCCGATATTCAATGAGGCTATTGTCGATTATCACAAAACAGATAATGTAGATACTCCCATCAATAATCCATATCCCGTAAAGAGTATTGAATATTATCTCTATCTTAAATGTTGGATAGATACTGTACAATGGCATTTCGAGGATATTATCCGCGACCCGAATATAGACCCTGTTGAAGCACTCGTCTTGAAACGTCGTATCGATAAGTCGAATCAAGACCGTACCGATCTTGTAGAACTTATAGATAGTTACTTCCTCGATTGTTACAAGGATGTAAAACCGTTGGACAATGCTACAATTAATACAGAAAGTCCGGCATGGGCAGTAGACCGTTACTCAATTCTATCGCTTAAAATATATCACATGCAGGAGGAGGTTAATCGCACCGATGTTGATGAAGAGCATCGTGCCAAGTGCCAGGCAAAACTCAATGTCCTTTTAGAGCAATATAAGGATATGACAACCTCTATCGGTCAGTTGTTGGAAGATATTGAAGCCGGTCGTAAGTATATGAAGGTGTATCGTCAAATGAAAATGTATAACGACCCTTCATTGAATCCGGTACTCTATGGCTCCGGCAAAAAATAAGAAAAAATTGCAAACTATTCTAATAACACGTTTTTCGGCGGTAGGCGATATAGCAATGACAATACCCTTGCTATATTCGCTTGCTTCGTCGTATCCGCAGCATCGTTTTATATTTGTTAGTCGTCCCCGACTTGGGCAATTTTTTATAAATACACCTTCGAATTTAGAGTTTAAAGGGGTTGATCCTTCTCAATATGAAGGTTTTTGTGGGTTGTACAGACTGTACAGGGAACTAAAAAAAGAGTATACTCCCACACTCTTTGCCGACTTGCACGATGTGCTACGTACAAAAATATTACGTTTCATGTTTGCACTTGGCGGAGTAAAGTGTTCTCACATTTTGAAAGGGAGAGGAGAAAAACGAGCGCTCACACGTTCAAAAAATAAATTGTTAAAAGGATTGTCAAGTACATTCGAACGTTACAGTAATGTGTTTGAATGCTTGGGCTTGCCTTTTACGTGTGATTTCGTTTCTCTCTTTAAAGATGGAAAAGGGGATATCTCCGACTTTTCATTCCTGCCTTCGAAGGGGCAAGATAAGTGGGTTGGAATTGCTCCTTTTGCAAAGCACCGTGGCAAAATATATCCTATCGGGGAGATGCGAAAGGTCGTTGAATTGCTCTCCAAACATAAAGGTGTAAAGGTCTTCTGTTTTGGTAACGGTGTAGATGAGGAGACGGTAATCAATGAATGGTGTGCTTCGTTCAAGAACGTATATTCTTTTATAGGTAAAAGTGGTTTCGATGGAGAACTGCGTTTTATCAGTCATTTGGATTTAATGCTAAGTATGGATTCGGCAAATATGCATATAGCATCTTTGGTGAATACTCCGGTGGTCTCTGTTTGGGGCGCAACATCACCTCTTGCCGGTTTCTTAGGGTGGAGGCAGAATGAGCAAAACTGCATACAGTTATCACTCGACTGTCGTCCCTGTTCTGTTTTTGGAAACAAACCATGTCGTTACGGGGATTACAGATGTATGAATATTCCGCCTGTTAGAATAGTGGAACACATATTGAACCTGTTAGATAATGCATGATATGAGTAGTAGAACAATAGATGTATCTAAGGACCCTATGGGGCGTGCTATTTCCGATTACTATTCAACCGGTAAGGCTGCGAAGTTACGTGTGCTATCCTCGATGTTCTATGAAGATGAGATACCTGTTGCAACTCTTTTTCGACAATTCAAGGATATGCCTGCTCTGGAACAGAAGATGTTTGCTTTGGCAAAAGGTCGCATTTTAGATGTTGGAGCAGGTTCCGGGTGTCATAGTGTTGAATTTATGCAACGTGGGCACGATGTGGTTGCCATTGACATATCGGAATTGTCGGTAAAAGTTATGAAGGAACGTGGCATAGATGCGCGTCTGGTTAATATTTTCGACGAAACATTCAATGAAAAATTCGATACAATGATTATGGCAATGAATGGCATAGGTATTGTTGGAAAGACAGAGCGTATGGATGAGTTTTTTCGATGTGCCAAACGATTGCTGAATCCTTCGGGGGAGATATTGCTCGACTCTTCCGATATCCGCTATGTCTTTGAGAATGAAGATGGTTCGTTGGATATTGACTTGGCGGCAGGTTACTATGGCGAGGTTGATTTCAGTATGCGATACAAAAATATCAAAGGTGAAACATTCGATTGGCTCTATATCGATTTCGATACTCTTTCTTACTATGCCAACGAGAATGGTTTTAATTGCGAGAAATGCCTCGAAGGTGAACACTATGACTATTTGGCACGACTTACAAGAAAGCAAAGTTCGCACTAATCATATACAAAAAAATCTACTTCCGAATCTGTGGTCAATACCAAACAGATAATATTCGGGAATGTATATTGCCTTATTTTCTTTTCAAAAGATATAATTTGTAGTTATGTGGCTTATTTTTTTGGAAAAATTATAGGGTAATACAACTTTATTTGTATTTTTGTATCTGATTTTTGAAAAGTTTAAAACAATTTGCCATTATGATAGCAGTATTAAAAAACGGAGTTACAAAAACTCAACGCGACAATCTTGTGCATTGGCTGGAGTCGCAGAATGTAAAAGTACATGTGTCCGAGGGTGAAATGCAAACCGTTCTCGGACTTATAGGTGATACAAGTAAAATAGATATAGATTTATTGTCGGGGCTCGATATTATTTCGAATGTAACCCGAATAAGTGAACCATTTAAAAGTGCAAACCGTCGTTTCCATCCCGATGACACCGTTATAGAGGTTGGACAAGGTGAGTCTAAAGTGAAGATAGGTGGTGGCAATTTTTGTATAATAGCAGGTCCTTGCTCGGTAGAGTCGGAGGAACAGATACTCTCTGTGGCTTGTTCTGTCAAGGCTTCCGGAGCGCAGATGTTGCGTGGTGGTGCTTTCAAACCTCGTACTTCGCCCTATGATTTTCAAGGTTTACGTGCCGAGGGACTACACCTGTTGTTAGAGGCTCGTAAAGAGACCGGTCTGCCAATAGTTACAGAGATAATGAGTGCTTCACATCTCGAACTCTTCTCCGATGTAGATGTAATACAAGTTGGTGCGCGTAATATGCAGAACTTTGAACTTCTAAAAGAACTTGGTCGATGCGATAAGCCTATCCTGCTTAAACGCGGAATGTCGGCAACACTCAAAGAGTTGCTTATGAGTGCAGAATATATAATGTCCGAAGGTAATGAGCAGGTAATATTATGTGAACGTGGTATTCGTAGTTACGACAATTATACACGTAACGTTCTCGACCTGGCTGCTGTACCTGTTTTGCAAGGTCTTACTCATCTTCCTATTGTGGTAGACCCGAGTCATGCAACAGGTGTATCGCGTTTGGTACGTCCTATGGCTTGCGCTGCTACTGCGGCAGGTGCCGACGGACTCATTATCGAAGTTCATAACGACCCTGTGAATGCTCTTTGTGACGGAGCGCAGTCGCTTACTCCTGAACAATTTAGCGAGGTTGCTTCGCGTGTGAATGAAATTCGTAGCATAATGCACTGATAACCATTGTAATGAGAGTAGGAATAATAGGACTGGGACTTATAGGCGGTTCGGCGGCCAAAGCATTTAAAGTTGCCGGGCATACTGTTTATGGTTATGATATAGACTCAACAATAACCGGATATGCGCATTTGGAGGGAACTGTCGATGTTGAATTGTCTAAAAGTAATTTCTCGGAATGTGAACTTATACTGCTTGCGGCAACTCCAAAGGCTGTAATATCCTTTTTGCACGAAAACTCCTCTTATTTTCCTAAAACGGCACTGGTTATTGATTTTTGCGGAACAAAACAAAAGGTTTGCGATGCCGGCTTTGCATTGGCAAAAAAATATGGATTTACATTTGTGGGTGCACATCCCATGGCAGGACTTCAATACTCGGGGTACAAATATTCTCGTGCAACACTCTTTAATGGAGCATCGGTGATACTTGTGCCACCTGTTCACGATGATATAACAATTCTCGATAGGGTTAAACGAGTATTAGAACCGTTAGGGTTTAAAAAGTATGTTGTTACAACAGCGCAATATCACGACGAGATGATTGCATATACCTCCCAAATGTGCCATGTTGTATCCAATGCATTTATAAAGAGTCCTACAGCGCAACATCATAAAGGATACAGTGCCGGTAGTTTCAGAGATTTTACACGTGTGTCGCGTCTTAATGAAAAGATGTGGACCGAACTTTTTATGGATAATCGCGAGCATCTGTTGAAGGAACTAAATCTGCTCATAAATTATTTGCATGAATATCGCGATGCTATAGAAAATGGAAATGACGATATGCTTTGCAACCTTCTTCGCGAAGGACGCATAGCCAAGGAACAAACGGAAAAATAGAATTATGTCGTATAAAACAATACATGTGGAGGCTTCCCGTAATTATGATATACTTATAGGTAGAGGCCTACTTTCGCAAATAGGAGATTTCCTACCTCCGATATTGGGGCATTGTCGTTTGACAATCCTTACCGATAGTAATGTGGATGCTTTGTATGGCGATGATTTAATAACATATCTCACCAATGCCGGTTATGTGGCAGATAAGTATGTTATACCTGCAGGCGAGGCGTCGAAGTGTGCCGAAAATCTGTTGGATTTCCTAAACTTTCTTGCCGAGTGCCAAATGACACGTAGTGATTCCATTATCGCTTTCGGTGGAGGAGTGGTTGGCGATTTGGCAGGTCTTGCAGCCTCTCTCTATCTTAGGGGGGTAAAATACATACAGGTGCCAACAACACTTCTTGCGGCAGTGGATAGTTCGGTGGGTGGTAAAACGGCAATAGATATTCCTGCCGGTAAGAATCTGGTGGGAGCATTTTATCAGCCCTCTCTTGTGTGTTGCGATACAGCCCTTATGGACACTCTTTCACCCGAAATATATAGGGATGGTTGTGCCGAGGTAATAAAATATGGAGTAATACTCGATAAAGGTTTGTATGACACTCTGCAAACACTGCCTTTTGAACGCGATAGCGTTGTGGCACGTTGTGTGGAGATTAAACGAGATGTCGTACAGAAGGATGAATTTGATAACGGTATGCGAGGTTTGTTGAACTTTGGGCATACTTTTGGACATGCCATAGAGAAACTGAGTTCTTTTACGGTATCTCATGGCTCTGCGGTGGCAAAAGGTATGGTGATAGCCGCAAGAATGGCAACCTTATGTGGTATGTGCAACATTGCCGACGAACTGATTGAACTGTTGGAACGTTATGGCTTCGACCTTTCATGCTCATATAGTGCCGATGAAATATACAATGCTTTACTCTCCGATAAAAAACGTCGTGGTGGTTCTATAACGGTTGTTTTACCTCGTGCTTTGGGCAATTGTACCCTTGTAACATTCCCTGTTGAGGAGTTGTACGATAAATTGAAAATATTATTGAAATAAAATCTGCAAATGGATATAAGGCTCAACGGAATACTATCGGGTACAGTGGCACCTCCACCCTCTAAATCGCAGGCTCACCGCCTGCTTATATGTGCTGCATTGGGAACAAAACCTTGTTCTATAATGTGCAGTACACTTAACGACGATCTGGTGGCTACTGCTGAATCTCTTAATGCCCTTGGAGCCGATATCAAATATAGCAATGGGACGTTTACGGTTTTGCCTATACGGTTAAGAAAAGGAGCAACGCTTAATTGTGGTGAGAGTGGTTCAACTCTTCGTTTTCTGCTCTCCATTGCGGCAGTGCTTGGTGCCGATGCTACATTTGTTGGTTCCGGTAAATTGCCCCAGCGTCCTAATGGTGCGTTGTGTGATACTCTTGCCGAGCATGGAATTACATTTAAGAAACATTCCGATAATGCCGAACTGCCTTTAACTTGTTATGGAACCCTTAAAGGTGGTTCATATAGGTTGTCGGGGAATATCTCGTCACAATACTTGACCGGGTTACTTTTTGCTCTTCCTCTTGCCAATGAAGATAGTGTAATTGAGGTTGTCGGTGCCCTGACAAGTGCATCGTATATATCCATGACTCTCGATGCATTATGCAAGGCCGGCATATCTGTATATCGCGAAGGAAACTTGTTTCGTATTCCCGGAAACCAAACATACTCTTTGCCCGACGCGCTTTCAGTCGAAGGCGACTGGTCGTCGGCTGCATTCTGGATAGTTGCAGGTGTAGTTGGAAGAACTCCAATTACTGTAACAGGAATGAATAATGCTTCGTTGCAGGGCGACAGACGTGTTATAGACCATTTACGCAAAATGGGTGCGTTCATAGAAGAGAGTGAAGATGGTTTGGTGGCAATGCCGTCGCAACTGTTTGGAGCAGAACTCGATTGCATGGATACTCCCGATTTATTGCCGATACTCTCTGTTGCCGCGGCCATGGCAGAAGGTGAAACAATATTCACAAATGTAGGACGTTTACGCTTTAAAGAGAGCGACAGGCTTGTAGCGATGCAGACAACACTTGCATCTTTTGGTATCTCTTCGCAGGTTGGTGAAGACACATTCGTTGTGCATGGTGGTACAGTTCTTAAAGCCGAAGGTGTAAATAGTTTTGGCGACCATCGCATTGCAATGTCGGCAGCAATACTATCCACATTATCATCGGGAATATCTATCATTAAAGGTGCGGAATGTGTTGCAAAATCTTATCCACACTTTTACGAAGATTTTATATCTTTAGGCGGTAGAAAATATTGATAACTACAGACGAATAAATTAAAATAAAAATATAATGGATTTAGAAGAATTACGTAAACAAATAGATGAAATAGATTCTCAGATGTGCGACCTGTTTGCACGTCGTATGCAGGTTGTTACTGACGTTGCCCGTTATAAGAAAGAGAATAACATGGTTGTATACCATCCCTCACGTGCAAGAAATGTGTTACATAATGTATCAAAACGTCTTGGTCCCGAATTTGAGGGTTATGGTCGTACATTGTATCATACTATATTCGACCTTAGCGAGTCGTATCAGACACGTGTGTTGGCCGAAGGTTCTGAATTCTTCAATTCCATCAAGGAGGTAACATCTGTTCCTCCCCAACCATTTCCAAAACGTGCTTCTGTGGCTTGTGCCGGTTGCGAAGGCTCATACGCACATTTGGCTTCGGAACGCCTTTTCGACCTTCCCGAAATTATGTATATGAGTAATTTCGAGGGTGTATTTAAAGCGGTGGGAAGTGGATTATGCGAATTTGGAATATTGCCTATCGAGAACTCTACTGCCGGTTCTGTAAATGCTGTTTACGACCTGTTGTCGAACTATAATGTGAGCATTGTTCGCAGTGTACGTATGAAGGTAGACCACTCTTTGCTTGTACATCCCGGAACGAAACTTGAAGATATTCGTGAGATATATTCTCATCAGCAGGCAATAAATCAGTGTTCCGACTTTCTTTCAACTCTTAACGGAGTACGTATAATACCTGTTGAAAACACTGCAGAGGCTGCACGTATGATAGCACAGTCGGGCGACCGCAGCAAGGCGTCGATTTCATCACGACTATGTGCCGAACTCTATCAATTGCAGGCAATTAAGACATCTATGCAGAATCGTGATAATAACTATACACGTTTCATTTGCATTGCCAAAAAACCTCAGATTTATTCGGGTGCCGACCGCACAAGTATAATGATGGTAATACCAAACCGTCCCGGAACGCTCTTTCGTGTAATGTCGCGTTTCAATGCTACCGGTGTCAACCTAGTGAAATTGGAGAGCCGTCATATACCCGAACGGGAATTTGAATATCGCTTCTATTTCGATATTGAGGCTTCGGTTTACAGTACCGAATTCATGTCGCTAATGTGTGAACTACATGAGTGTGGGGAACAGTTCAAGTATTTCGGAACATATGCCGAAATAATATAGTAGATGGTTATGAAAAAGGTTCTTGTTATAAATGGACCAAATCTGAATCTCTTAGGATTACGTGAACCGACATTGTATGGAGCAAAGAATTTCGATGCCTTGCTACATTTTATAGGTGAATGTGCCATTGAGTTTCAGTTACAGGTCGAAACGTTTCAGTCGAACCACGAAGGGGCGATAGTCGATGCCATTCAGGGGGCATACGGTGTGTATGATGGCATTGTCATAAATCCGGCGGCATATACTCATACAAGTGTTGCCATTCTCGATGCACTTAAGGCTGTTGCCATTCCTACGGTTGAAGTACATCTTACCGATATTTCCCAGCGTGAGGATTTTCGCAAGTTTTCGTTCGTATCACGCTATGCCGAAAAGAGAATATGTGGCAAGGGGTTCGATGGTTATCGCGAGGCTTTGCAATATCTTAGTGAAAGATGAGAATCTCAGCAAAATCACTTTCGGAACTATTGAATATTCATACAACAGAGTGTGAGTCGATAGCATCGACACTCTTTTTAGAGGGTGTTGCCACAAACTATTATATGATAGAGAAACAGGAAGTCTCGATGCTTCTTACTCCACGTGATAAATTTGCTCACAAAGGATGTTTCGGTCGTGCATTGTTGGTAGCAGGTGCACAAGGTATGGCAGGGGCATCGTTGCTATCGGCACGTGCCGCATTACGATCGGGTGTAGGGTTGCTAAGTATAAATCTGCCCGGTGGTAATAATACTATTCTTCAGACTGCACTTCCCGAGGCAATGACCATACTCGACACCTGCGAAACGCATATCTCGCATATAGGCGATACTCGGCGTTTCGATGCTATTGCCGTGGGTCCCGGCCTGGGACAACATCCCGACACTGCTAATGCTTTGCTACGGTTTATAGAGGAATCGCAAAATAGGCTTATCCTTGATGCCGATGCATTGAATATTCTTGCAAAGCATCCTGAGTATATTTCCAAACTGCCTTATGGCACAATACTCACTCCGCATCAAGCGGAATTTGAACGTCTTGCAGGAAAATGTAATAACCGATGTGAATGCTTGCAAAAGGCATCCGTACTTGCTAAAAATCATGGGTTGTATATAATACTGAAAGGGGCCTTCACTGCAATAGTTACACCTGTAGGCGATATCTATTTTAACCCTACCGGTAATCCTGGTATGGCAACGGGTGGGAGTGGCGACGTTCTCACAGGAATATTACTTGCTTTACTTGCTATGGGGTATGCTCCAGTGGATGTCTGTCGTATGGGTGTTTATGTGCATGGTCTTGCCGGTGATATTGCTTCCGATACATTAGGTGAAATATCACTTATGGCAGGAGATATTGTAGAGTATCTTCCACATGCCTGGAAACAACTCCTGAATAAACAAGAATAGATTTTATGAATATTCACCGTTTCTTAAAAGATTGGTCATTGCCTATTGCTATGATAGGTGGGGTGGTAATGTATTTGCTGTATGTAAATATACCTCTGTTCGACTCTACTCATATTTTAGCAGGCAGGGTTGTCGCATTTATACAGCCGGCACTTATATTTTCTATGCTCTTTGTAACATTTTGTAAGATAAAAATAGGAGATTTACGCCTCTGATCTGACCCCAAAAAGTTGGACGGATTAATAATAAGTTTTATTGGTAAAGAGT
>CAZEKX010000016.1:0-32671 GCA_964512955.1 uncultured Bacteroidaceae bacterium | reverse complement strand
CTTCGTTCTCGTTTTCTGTTCGATAACAATAATTTTAGAGTTGATTTATAGTTGTACATAAATGCTTATATTTGTGCTATTATAAAATCCCTTTTTGAATCTATGGGCGATGAGGCTGTAGAGGGTTTTATAAAGATAAGAGGAAAGATATATCAGTTCAATAGTAGGGTTGAATTGGAAAATTTGCTAAATTGCAAGCGATAAGTATTTTTGCAAATTGATAATTCATTTATCAAAATAAGTAAATTTACTTACAAATAGGAATAATGTTATAATATAGACTTATGATACCAAAATATCAAGAGTGCATGTTGCCTCTATTACAATGTTTTAAAGACAAACAAATCCATTCTTTAAAGGAATGCACAGATAAGCTTTCCATTATTTTCAGGTTATCTAGTGAAGAAATCGCTGAATTATTACCTAGTGGCAATCAACCTGTAATGTATAACAGAGTTGGTTGGGCAAAATTCTATTTAGAAAAAGCTGGATTAGTAAAAGGCGTTTCTAGGGGTAAATATATCGTTACAGAAGAAGGTCTTAAACTTCTTTCAAAAAATCCCCAATATATAAACAATGAAACACTTTCTACTTACAAGCAGTTTAATGATTTTATAAACAATGGGGTTGAAAAAAATACAGAAACTGTTATTGGAAAAGAAACAAAGCAAATAAATTACAACGAACAAACACCAGAGGAAATACTTGATACTACGTTTAAACAACTACAAGAAAACCTTGCAAATGAAGTTTTAGAAAAAGTCCTTGAACAATCTCCACAGTTTTTTGAGAAATTAGTAGTGGAACTTCTTGTAAAAATGGGATATGGAACTGGAAAAATCACAGGAAGAACAGGCGATGGAGGTATTGATGGAATTATAGATGAGGATAAACTTGGCTTAGATGTAATACATATACAAGCGAAAAGATGGCAAATTGGCAACAATGTTGGCAGAAGAGAGTTACAACATTTTGTTGGAGCATTAGATGGAGAACATGGGAAAAAAGGCGTTTTCATCACAACCTCATCGTTTACACGAGAAGCTGTTGAATACAACCCAGTAAATGTCAAACTTGCAAAAATAGATGGCAAAAAACTAGCTAATTTAATGATAGCATACAATGTTGGTGTTTCAACAAATGTAAAATATGAAATAAAGAAAATTGATACTGATTATTTCGAAGAATAAGTTATGCAACATTGGATATTTATTTCAAGTACAAAGTGTTTTCGAATGAATGATTGGCTAGATGCCAATGATTTTGTTGAGTACGTTCAACACAATAAAGTAAATGTAAATGACATTGTGTATTTGTATACTACAGCACCTATTTGTCGTATTGAATATAAAATGATTGTTGAGCGTATCAATATTCCTTTGAATAAAATTGTAGATGACTCTGCTTATAATATAAGAACTAAAGAACAAAATGCTAAACGCATAATGAATGATAGGTTTATACGTTTAAGATTGCTTAAAAAGGTTGACAATCCTAAATTGCACCTTGAATATTTACGCTCTTTTGGATTGAAATCAAGTATGCAATCAAATTTAAAAGTATCAGGAGAATTATTAAGATATATCGAAGAACAAATGAAATAACCTTTTAAATTAAAATCTCAAACCAAAACACAGCATCAATTTGATGCTGTGTTTTGGTTTGACCACCTTCAGAATATAAAGGATTCATTAACTGTTTGGAGGCGTACCGATATATGTATGAAGCATGTAACAACAGAGTAAACACATTCAGTATATATAATATACGATTTATTTTACATTATATTTCGGATTAATGTAAAATTCTATTGTCTGCCCTACTCCACTTTGCAGTCGCCTATCCACTTGCCATAGAATACGCGTCGGTCTGTTTTGAAGAGTGCGCCATAACCCTGACGATAACCATCGCGATATTCCCCATACCAGAAATCGCCATTTGTCCAGTAGTACACTCCGTAACCATGGCGCTTGCCACCGTAGGTTTCACCGTAATAGACATCACCGTTGGCATAAGTTATTCTGTGGAAACCGTTGCAGGGAGCACCCGACGCAAATGCATTGAGATACTCCTTTGTTGGTTCGTGATTACCTTCGTTATCATGAATTCGCAATATTCCACCGGTCTCTAAATCGTACTCTACAAAATGGTTCTCGCTACCGACACGTGCAACATCCTCGGTTAGTGTTATACCAAACAGGTGCTTGCCTTTACGGTATTGTCCGAATGTTTGCGAACCATCGTCGGAAAGGAAGTAGCCCCACCCGTATATTGTATTATTGACAAGTTGACCGATATATTGTCCATGACGACTGGATATATATTTTGTCTCTGCCTCGGCTGTAACATAATCGCAGAAGACCGACTGAAGCGCATCGCACATATCGTCGTACATCTTTATTTCTGATTGCGCATTAAGTATCATCGGTAATGCCATAAGAACCGACAAAAATAATTTATTCATACTTATATGTAAAGTTTATTTACTGTTATATAATTTTCTACTTTAGGGTTGAGCCATTCGATATTACTGCCACCCTCGGCAATTTTTTCACGAATATCGGTGGAACTTATATTATACAGTGGCGACGCAAGCCATTGTACATTTTGTGGCAATGATTGCTGCTCTACCACAGAGCCTTTGCGCGGATAGATTATAAACGAGAAACGTGCAAGCATCTCGTCGTATTTATACCATTTATCTATTTTCGCCCAATTATCGGCACCCATAAGCAACTGAAACTCTCTTTGAGGAAAGGCTGTTTCCAAAGCATTAAGGGTATTTATTGTGTATGACGGACGCGGGAGATAAAACTCAAAATCGCTTGCCACAAAACGAGGCTCGTCCTCTATTGCCAAACGCACCATATCCAAACGTTTATCTTCATCGGTGAGTTGTGTGTCCTGCTTGTGCGGGTTCATGGGAGAGACCATGAACCAGACCTCATCGGCAAATCCTTTGTTCAGGACTTCGGTTGCGAGCGAAGTATGCCCCTTATGTATTGGGTCGAATGAGCCTCCGTACAGCGCCGTTCTTATTTTATTCATGTAAAAATTTATTTACAACATCGAGAAGTTCTTTCTGCGCCATCTCCAAGTTGTCATTCACAATAACCTTATCGGCAAAACGAGCAAAGGTCATTTCGTACTCTGCCTTGCTGAGACGTTTCTCTATCTCTTCGGGCGATGTATCGCCACGTCCTTGCAGACGACTGCGAAGAGCATCGAGCGAAGGAGCCTGAACAAAGATAAACAAGGCTCTGTCGGCATAGTACTTCTTCAAGCAACAGCCACCCTTTACATCGACATCGAACAGTACATTCTGCTCTATGAGTTGCTGTTCAACCTGCGACTTCAATGTTCCATAGAAACGACCGGGATATACCTCTTCGTACTCCACGAATTCATCGGCGGCAATCATTGCTCTGAACTCCTCGGGGGTGTAAAAGAAGTAATCGACACCATGGCGCTCATTGCCACGAGGCTCACGACTTGTTGCCGACACTGAGAAACCAAAATCGAGTCCTTGCTCCATCAAGAAACGGACTAATGTTGATTTACCGGAACCCGATGGTGCCGAGAATATTACAAGTTTTCCTTTTTTCATCGTTTCGCTAATATTTCGATTCTATTTATACAAAACAGGATGGCTATAGAACATTCAAAACTTGTTCTTTTATCTGTTCCAGTTCATCCTTCATTCTCACTACTATGTTCTGCATTTCGGCATTGTTGCTCTTGCTGCCAAGAGTATTTATCTCGCGCCCCATCTCTTGTGCAATAAAACCGAGTTTTTTGCCTTGTCCGCAGGCTGCATTCATTGTCTCCTCGAAATAGTTGAGATGATTCGAGAGACGTTGTTTTTCTTCGTTTATATCCAGTTTTTCGATATAATAGATTAATTCCTGCTCAAAGCGGTTCTTGTCATAATCGACACCTATCTGTTTTTCCAAGGTATCTATTATGCGATTACGTATCTTTTCTACGCGTTCCTTTTCGTACGGCTCTATCGATTGCAACAAGGATGATATATTTTGTAACTTTGTTTGGAACTTCTTTTGCAACGATGCTCCCTCTTGACGACGGAACTCCAGCAATTCATCTATGGCGACATTTACTGCCGACAATGTTTCTGCCCACTCCTCATCGGAAACCTCGTACACCTCTTTACGAGCAATAACCTCGGGCATGCGAAGAAGCACTTCAAACAGGTTCCGAGGAAGGGGAACACCGGTTTCGGAGGAGATGGATTTCATTTGCTCCACATAACCCTGCATAACAGCCTGATTTATAGCGGGAGTATCGGCTTTCTCGTTCTGTTCTATCCAGAGTGTGAAATCGACCTTGCCACGTTCCAAACGATTTGCAATTATGCTACGGATTTCCATCTCATGCGCCTTGAACTGAGGCGCCATGCGTGTAGAAAGATCCATAGCCTTGCCATTAAGGGAGCGAATTTCGACACATATCTTTCTCTCCTGAAACTGCGCTACAGCCTTGCCATAGCCTGTCATAGAATATATCATGGTACTTATTGACTATTTTATTATTTTTTATGTATTATTTTTAACAATTTGCGAAAGTAACCATTTATTTCCAAAAGTGTGGTCTTATATGCTATTTTTTTCGACCTATAACTTGTTATTATATTAAAAAATATTATTTATATAGTTTCCTAAATTTAAAATTTGTACATTTGCAGAATGTGGCGAAAAAGAGGACAAAGAGATTTGCCACATAAGAACAATTTAATTCAGAGATATGGCTGTTATACTAAACATAGAGGCATCGACCGAATGTTGCTCTGTTGCATTGAGTGAGAGCGGACAAATTTTCTTTAACAGGGAGAGTCACGAAGAGCGGTCGCACGCAAAGGTTCTCGCACCTTTTGTTGAGGAGGCACTGAAAACTGCCGACAGCAGAGCAATGCCCATTGATGCAGTGGCATTGAGTTGCGGTCCGGGTTCTTACACCGGTTTGCGCATAGCCTCATCAACGGCAAAAGGGGTGTGCTATGGACGCAACTTACCTTTGATTGCCATTCCCACAACTGCAATAATGTCGGTTCCGGTACTGTTCAGAGACGACCTGCCCGAAGAGGCCCTTCTATGCCCCATGATAGACGCACGTCGCAACGAGGTTTATGCAACGGTATACGACCGCGCACTGAATGTGGTAAAAGAGACCGCTGCAGAGGTTATAACAGAAGATAGTTTTTCCGACATTCTGAATAATCATCAGATATATTTCTTTGGAAATGGTGCCGAGAAATGCAGTAAGATAATAACATCGCCAAATGCTCATTTCCCCGACGGTCATCGTTCTCCATTGGCAAAATGGATGATGCCGCTTGCCGAACGTGCATGGCTCGATGAAAAATTCGAGGATATTGCATACTTTGAGCCTTTCTACTTAAAAAACTTTGTTGCTACCAAGCCCAAAGAACTTTTGAAGGATTTTTAATATATGACGATACTGAACCATTTGAACCATGATGGAATATAATACCAAACAGAAGAAGTTGCCATTACCCGAATATGGTCGTTCGGTACAGAAAATGGTAGACCATGCGCTTACAATTGAAGACAGAGAAGAGCGACAGAGTTGCGCACAGACAATTGTAAATATAATGGATAGCATGTTCCCCAACATGCGCAACCTGCCCGACTACAAACGTAAGTTATGGGACCACCTTGCCATAATGTCCGACTTCAAACTCGATATCGACTACCCGGTAGAGGTTATAAAGAAAGAGAAATTCAACGAACCTCCTTCGAAAATTCCTTACCAAACGGGAGAGATAAAGAACAGACACTATGGGCGCATTGTCGAAGATATGATAAAGCATGCATGTACCATGGAAGAGGGAGAAGAGCGAGAGAGATTCATTGAACTGATAACGGTGCAGATGAAAAAGAACTACCTTGCTTGGAACAAGGATAATGTGGACAATAAGCGCATATTCGAAGACCTAAGGATATATTCCGATGGGAAAATAGATATTGCCGATGGAGACATAAAAATTCAACAGTCGCCACGTAACGACAATGCACGCAACAACAAACGCAAAAAGGTATTTAAGAAGAAACATTAAACAGACCGACTATGGCATCTTTCATTATAGAGGGAGGACACAGACTCAAAGGCAGTATAATGCCACAAGGAGCAAAGAACGAGGTTCTGCAGGAGATATGTGCTACACTGCTTACCGACGAAAGGGTTACCATTGAAAACATACCCGACATTGCCGATGTGAACAATCTCATAAACCAGTTAATGCACATGGGTGTTACCGTAACACAAAACGGTGCAGGTAGTTTTACATTCCAGGCAAACAATATAAACCTCGATTATCTCGACAGTAAAGAGTATATTGAGAGTTGTACCCGCCTACGCGGTTCGGTGATGTTTATAGGACCTCTTTTGGCTCGTTTCGGGAAAGCGACAATGCCCCAGCCCGGAGGCGACAAGATTGGTCGTCGACGTTTGGATACCCACTTTATAGGTTTGCAAAAACTGGGTGCCGACTTTGGATTCAACGAAAAGATTTCGGCATACAGCATGAAAGCCGAAAAACTGAAAGGATGCTACATGCTCTTGGACGAGGCATCGGTAACGGGAACTGCAAACATTATAATGGCGGCTACACTTGCCGAGGGCACTACAACCATATACAATGCGGCATGCGAACCATACATTCAGCAACTATGCAAGATGCTATGTAAAATGGGAGCAAAAATAAAGGGTATATCGAGCAATTTGCTTACCATAGAGGGGGTTAAGGAACTTGGCGGATGTACACACCGCGCTCTACCCGACATGATAGAGGTGGGCAGTTTCATTGGTATGGCTGCCATGACAAAGAGTGAATTAACTATTAAGGATGTCTCTTTCGAGAACCTTGGAATTATCCCCGACTGTTTCCGTCGCTTGGGAGTGCACTTTGAACAAAAGGGTGATGATATTTTTATACCCTCACAAGAACATTACGAGATAGAATCGTTCATCGATGGCTCAATAATGAGCATAAGCGATGCGCCATGGCCCGGATTGACACCCGACCTGCTAAGTGTTCTTTTGGTTACTGCCATTCAAGCCAAAGGCAGTGTACTTATTCACCAGAAAATGTTCGAGAGCCGACTATTCTTTGTAGATAAACTCATTGACATGGGAGCGCAAATAATATTATGCGACCCTCACCGCGCTGTTGTCATTGGACACGACCACCATTTTACTCTTAAACCACGTTCCATGAGTTCACCCGACATTCGTGCCGGTATTGCTCTTCTGATAGCCGCAATGAGTGCCGACGGTGTAAGCCGAATAGATAATATTGAGCAAATAGACCGAGGTTACCAGAACCTTGAACAGCGACTTAACCGATTGGGTGCAAAGATTACCCGTTCTTAAGCCTTTAAAAAGATGCTGAAAAAAGAAGATTTTACATACTACGGAAAATTCCTTAAGCCGCATGGAACAAGAGGTGAGATTGGACTCTCGGGCGATAGTTTCACACTAGGGGATGATTGCGATTATGTAGCAGTTGATATCGACGGCATACTTGTACCGTTCTTCTTTGAGCAGTGCCGTACCAAAAACAACGACACGCTTATCGTGAAGATTGAGCGTATGGAGAGTGCCGAGGAGGTTCGTTTTCTGACAAACAGAGACGTTTACATACCACGCGAATGGGTTGAAGATAGCGAGAATCTGACATGGAGTTATTTTCGTGATTTTCTTGCCGAAGACTGCTTACTGGGAGAATTAGGCGAGATTATAGATGTGGACGATACAACCGTAAATACCCTGTTTGTAGTGAGACACAATGGCGAAGAGTTACTAATACCGGCACACGAGGAATTTATAATGGATATCGACCACGAGAAGAGAAAAATAATATTCAAACTTCCCGAGGGACTTGTTTCACTTTAAAAAAGAGAAGAGATGAAAAAGGAATTCAAAAGCAAAATAATGCGTAAGTACCGTCTTACCATTCACAACGAAAACAAGTTGGAGAATGTTCTCGGTTTCTACGTATCGCCATTCTGGGTTATCATTTCGCTATTCTTCTCATTTTTATTGGTGGCTGGAGTGGTCTTTCTCATATTCATATTCACACCGGTGGGAGAGTATTTGCCGGGATATGTGAGTAATCGCACACGAGAAACTCTTGTTGAGTATGCACTGACTATTGACTCTCTTAAGGAGGAGGTCGACAAACAAGACAGATTCCTTGGGAATATAAAAAACATCATGGAGGGCAAATTGACTGTTACAAACGATACAATAACCACATTCGACTCATTACCTTCACCTGATAAGTACCCTGTGGAAACCACCGAGTTGGAGATGGCGTTCACCGAGGAGTTCGAAAAGAAGGAGCGTTATAACCTTACTTCGCAGGCTACAAATGTAGGTGTATTGCAGGGCATAAACTTCTATCGTCCTACACGTGGTATGATAATAAAAAGTTTCAACCCCAAAATTCAACACTTTGGAGTGGACATTGCCGAAAACCCAAATGAGAGCGTTGTAGCAATCTGGGATGGGACTGTGGTGATGAGCGACTACACTGCCAACGATGGTTATATGATTGTTATACAGCACAATGAGAACCTTGTATCGGTATACCGCAACTGCTACAGAATTCTAAAAGAGGTGGGTAATAAAGTACAGGCAGGAGAGGTTATTGCCGCACTAAGCAGCGACAATGACGAACTTGCCGGCAGTAAATTCAAGCCATACCTGCATTTGGAACTATGGCACAGAGGAGAGCCACTTGACCCAGCCAATTACATTCCTTTCTAAGAACAGATAATTTTAAATCACGATAATAAACGTTTCTTTACTAATGGAGACAGAAAGAAAACGACAAATAGCAATATTAGGTTCCACAGGTTCCATAGGAACACAAACCTTACAAGTGGTGGAGGAACACCCGGAATGTTTCGAGGTGTATGCATTAACCGCAAACCGCCGAGTTGACGAACTTATTGCACAAGCACGTAAGTTTATACCTGAGGCTGTGGTAATAGCCGACGATAGTAAATATGAGCAACTGAAAGAGGCTCTTGCCGATTTACCCATAAAAGTGTATGGAGGATACGAAGCAATATGCCAAATAGTTGAGGCAAAGCCAATAGATATTGTTGTTACCGCAATGGTTGGTTTTTCGGGATTGCGTCCCACTATTTCGGCAATAAAAGCAGGAAAGGCTATTGCACTCGCAAACAAAGAGACTATGGTTGTTGCAGGAGAACTTATCAACGAACTTGCAAACCAATACCAGACACCTATTCTTCCGGTAGATTCGGAACATTCGGCAATATTTCAGTGCCTTGCAGGAGAGACGCATAACAAGGTGGAAAAACTTATACTCACAGCGTCGGGTGGTCCTTTCCGCACTTTTACACAGGAACAGTTGGAGAAGGTTACCAAAGAGCAGGCGTTGCGTCATCCCAATTGGAGCATGGGTGCAAAAATTACCATTGACTCCGCTACAATGATGAACAAAGGATTCGAAGTGATGGAGGCAAAGTGGCTCTTTGGAGTAGGAGCAGAGGAGATAGAGGTTGTTGTACACCCACAATCGGTAATCCACTCCATGGTGCAGTTTGGTGACGGTGCAGTAAAGGCACAATTAGGAACTCCCGACATGCGTCTGCCTATAATGTTTGCTCTCTCTTACCCTACCCGACTGACATCGACCTGGGAACGGTTGGATTTTGAAAAACTGACAGAATTAACATTTGAGAAGCCCGACATGGAACGTTTCCCCAACTTGCAACATGCATATAATGCTCTTGCAATGGGTGGAAACATGCCCTGTGTTGTAAATGCTGCAAACGAGGTTTGTGTAGCGGCATTCCTGCAGGATAGAATAAAATTCACCGATATGAGCCGCATGATAGAGCGTGCCATGCAAAGTGCAAGTTACAAATTAAAACCATCGCTTGACGATTATATGGAGACCGACACCGAGGTAAGGAAAATGGTGGAGGCATGGATTTAACAATTGAATAACAACTGAATTAGATATAAATATGGAGATTTTTTTGATTAGAGCATTACAACTTATTACATCACTCAGTATATTGGTTTTTATACATGAATTCGGACATTTTCTTTTTGCCAGAATTTTCAAGGTACGAGTAGAGAAGTTTTACCTTTTTTTCGATTGGGGTTTCTCACTCATCATGCGCCCCTCAAAATTCACCAATAAAGAGGATAAAGCACTTATAAAACTACCTGCCGGTAAAGGAGAGACCGAATATGGTGTAGGATGGCTGCCCCTTGGCGGTTATTGTAAAATCTCGGGTATGATTGATGAATCAATGGACACCGAGCAGATGAAACAACCGGCACAACCTTGGGAGTTCCGCTCCAAACCGGCATGGCAACGTCTGCTGATAATGATTGGAGGTGTAATGTTCAACTTCATCTTAGCCCTGTTTATATATTCAATGGTGCTGTTCACCTGGGGAGAGGAGTATACCGACCTGCAAAAGGCTACATACGGAATGGAGTTCAATGAGAATGCAAAAGCACTTGGATTTGAGAATGGAGATATTATAATGCAGGTAGATGGTGTAGATATTCACAGAATGGATGCAGACTTGCTTCGCGCCATAGCCGATGGTAACGAGGTTTCTGTACTACGCAACGGTACACTTGCTACAGTTACAATTCCTGAGACATTCGGTTTGCTCGATATGAGCAGTGAAACCCCATTTATGCGATTCCGCCTACCTGCAGTAATGGACAGCATTGTACCCAACATGCCGGCGGCAGTTGCAGGAATGCAAAGAGGCGACAAAGTTGTAAATATAGGAGGTGTTACTGTTTCATCGTGGACAGAACTGAATAACGCCATAGCAACAATGAAACAAGAGAACCGTCGTGCGGTAGATATTACAGTGATGCGCGACAGCCTTGTAACACTGAACGCAAACTTGGACAGCACATATATGCTGGGGGTAACCATTAAAAATATTGAATATCCTACTGTAAAACTCGAATACGGATTCTTTGAATCGTTCCCTGCCGGAGTAAAATATGGATGTAACATTTTGAAAGGATATGTTAGCGACTTCAAATATCTGTTCTCTAAAGAGGGAGCGCAGTCGGTAGGAATGTTCGGAACCATAGGCAGTCTTTTCCCACCCATGTGGGATTGGCATCTGTTCTGGATGATGACAGCCATGCTATCCATAATTCTTGCAGTAATGAATATATTACCTATTCCCGCACTCGACGGCGGACATGTTTTATTCTTGCTCATTGAGATTGTAACAAGAAAAAAACCGAGTGATAAGGTTTTGGAATATGCACAAATGATTGGAATGGGAATATTGTTATGTCTGTTCCTACTTGCCACATATAACGACATAATGCGTTTTATATTTTAAATGATGAAACACCTGTATATATATATTGCAATTATTACAATGGCTACATTGTCGGCTTGCTGTACACATAGAAACAACGAAGCGTGTAAGCCACTATGCAAAACCGATGCGAACAGTTTTGCTGTAAAATTATTCGACACAGTATGCAAGACTGAAGAAAAAGAGAATTTTTGCATTTCACCGGCAAGTGTATCATGGGCATTATCCATGGTTGCCAACGGAGCATCGGGAAATACTCTGCAACAGATACTTGGGACATTGGGTTTAAAGGATGGCGATATTAAGGGTTTCAATGAGAATCAAAAGGCATTTATGCAAAATTTGCAAACCGATGCTGAAGGAACTTCACTATCCATTGCAAACTCTGTATGGATAAACGAGACTTTGAGTGTTAAAGAACCGTTTATAACCACTAACAAGAACTACTACAATGCACAAGTAGAGTCTGTCCCTTTCAACGATAACACATTGAACAGAATAAATAACTGGTGCAGCGAAAACACAAACGGTAAGATAACATCGATACTTAACAGCCTCGACAACAAGACAAAAATGCTGTTACTGAATGCATTATATATGAAATCGCAATGGAAGGAATCATTTAACCCCAATATCACTGCAGATGCTTCATTTACAAAAGAGAATGGCAAGACCATGAATGTTAGGATGATGAAGCAAAAGTTTAAAACTAGTTATTTAGAGAATAGTTATTTTCAAATGGTATCAAAGCCTTTGGAGAATGGGAAATTCGAGATACTCTTCATTCTGCCACATAAAGACAAAAGTATTTCTGAGATTACAGAGAAACTTGCAGTTGGTTACAAGGAGTACTATGAACAGATGGCTATTACCGATGTTAATCTATCACTGCCTAAATTTAAAAGCGAGTATGGTACAAGCCTTAAGAACATGCTCATAAACTTAGGAATGAGTGATGCATTTGGTTCAAGAGCCAAGTTTAAGAATATAAGTAATGCTCCACTCTACATAGATGATATTTACCAAAAAAGTTACATTGCTGTAGATGAGTATGGAGTAGAAGCAGCGGCTATTACAGCAATAATGGTAGGTCTATTATCGGCACAACGCCCGGCAACACCCAAGGAGGTAGTTCTCAACCGTCCATTCATTTATATAATAGCCGAACGTATGAGTAACGACAGGAACATCCTGTTTATGGGCAAAGTTGGCGCACCACAAGTAGAACAATAAAATTTATGATGCAATGAGGAAAATTTCGGTAATAATCTTGCTGCTGTTTGCAGTTACCGTATGTTGGGCAAAAGCACCCAAATATGTATTCTATTTTATAGGTGATGGCATGGGACCATCGCATGTCTTAGGTACTGAACTGTTCTTAGGTGAGAAGGAGGGAGTTATAGGCCTACCGAACAAATTAAGTTTCACACAGATGCCATATACCGCTTTTGTAACAACATTCTCGGCCAGCAATGGCGTAACCGATTCGGCGGCATCGGGAACAGCACTTGCCACCGGTAACAAAACAAATAACGGTCATTTGGGAGTAACACCCGACGGAACACCGGTTTACAGTGTTGCACATTTTGCAAAACAGAGCGGATATGCAGTAGGAATTGCATCGACATGCCCCATAAACCATGCTACTCCCGGAGCATTCTATGCGCACCAGAAGAGTCGTAACAACTACCCTCAGATAGCCGAAGAGATGCTTACTGCCGGGTATGACTTTTATGCCGGTGGCGACCCTATATGCAACGATGAACAACGCAAAAAGTTGTATTCCGATGCTACAGAACAGGGATACCACATAGTACGTGGTTATAACGACTACAAAAGCACAAGAGATGCGGCAACGAAAATGATGCTCTACCAAAGGGATATAGCAACAGAAGTGCCTTACACAATAGACCGCGACAAAGAGGATTTAACCCTTGCACAAATTACCGAGGCCGGTATCGATTTTCTGTCAAGAAAGAGCAAGAAAGGATTTTTCTTTATGGTAGAGGGTGGAAAAATAGACTACGCTTCGCATAGTGATGACGTTGCAACAATGATGCAGGAGGTAATGGATTTTAGTAATGCAGTAGCCGTAGCACTGGATTTCTACGAAAAACATAAAGACGAGACACTTATTGTTGTTACCGCCGACCATGAAACAGGAGGCATAGTATTGGGGTTCAACCACTCATACACTTTGAACCTGAAGGCTCTTGCAGGACAAAGAGTCAGTGCCGACAAGATGGCAAAAATGCTTATTGAAGCAGCGGACAGGGAGCAGATATTTTCTTGGGATGATGCAAAAGAGATACTTAAAGAGAACTTCGGACTATGGGATGTAGCAAAAGTTGATAATAAACGCGAGAAAGAGATGCGAAATAAATTCCCTGCAGCAACAGAAAAGAACGATATTAACGAGCGTAATAACAGATTAAAACATATTGCAACTTTGGCAAAGGAGGCATTGGCACACGACGCAGCCATTTCGTGGGCAAGTGGTAACCACTCCGGAACTTTTGTACCACTCTTTGCTATTGGTGCCGGTGCCGGGGAGTTTCATGGTGTGATAGACAACACAGATGTTCCCAAGATGATTAGAAAGATTGCGAAATATAAGAAGTAATATTCAGAATTACATCCTTAACCATTGGAGAGGGTTCAATTTAACCTTCTCCTTTCGTAATTGAAACAGGAGACGGGTATGTCCTGTTGCATCGGTTGCAATATCGGCAAGGATATCTCCCGCCTTAACATTATCACCCTCTTTGACACAGATATTATCTACACGACAATATACTGTCAGATATTCACCATGACGTACAATGACGAAAGCCAAATCGTCGGAACGAACAACAGATGTTACTTTGCCATCGAACACACAACGTGCTTGAGAACCTTTTGCACCCTGCAGAGTTATACCGCCATAATCTATTTTTACATTACCTTTGCCTGCAACGCCTTTCTGAAGGCCGAAACTATTTACAAGATGATATGGCCCTGTAATGGGAACAGGCAACTTACCCTTGTTCTGCACAAATGAACCCGACATTTTACGTATCTCCTCGTCGTTGAGTTTTATATCGCCATGAGCCACACCACTCTGCGTTTTAGCAGTCGCATTCTTATCCTTTGCTAACCGTGCTTTCTCACGTGCTTTCTTTGCAGCAATCTCACGTTCTATGGCACGTTCAATAGAGTTGTTAAGTTTAGTAAGTTCTTTACGCTGTTTATTGAGTTCACGCTCTACTTTCTTGGATTCACGACGCAGTTCGGCTAACAATGTACGTTGCTCACTTTCCAGTTGTTCGAGTTTCTTACGTTCCGCAGTCTGCATCTGTAAAGTTTTCTCCTTGTCGGTACGTGCAGAGTCGGTCTGTGCTCTCTTTACCTCGAGTTCGTGTATATACTCTTTTAATTTGTTGGCTATATCGCAATGAGCATTCATATACTCTCGCGTATAACGATAACGTCGAAGCATGGTATTGAAGTCATTGGCTGAAACGATAAATAGTAACTTATCCTGAAAAGATCCGTAACGTAATGCTCTTCTCAAAGCCATTGAATATTCATTACGTGCAATCTCAACCGATTTCTCGTTCTCGGCGACCTCTTTGTCGAGACGAGTTATTTCTGCATTCAACAGATTAACCTCCTTTGATACAATGTTTATCAGTTCTTTGTGTTCACGTATTTGTGCTGTAAGAAGATCGAGATTCTGCAACTTACTCTTTACATCTTTTTGTGATGAACGTAATATAACCTCTTTATCGGCTATTTGCTTTTGTAGATTAGCGGCATGTTGCTTCATCTCTTTTACAGTCTGCGCTGTTGTAAAAGAGAATACAAGAATAAAGAGAAGTATTGAGGTTATAGTACGTTTGAACATGTTGTATTGTTTTCGGTATGCTAATATAGGTAATTATTTTTAGCGAAACAGACTATTTTCTCTTTTTTATATTCAAACGTGGAAACATCTTCTTAAAACGTATAAGATTCTGTTTAATTTTAACATTTCCACCGGCAATAACAATTGTTACTGCTACTATAATCATTGCCAAGCCTATGCATATACGTGGTGTCAGTTTCTCGGAAAAAACTGTAACACCAATAAAAATTGCGGTAAAGGGCTCTATTGCCCCTAAGATTGCAGTGGGAGTTGCTCCAATATGTTGCACAGCCTTAGTTGTACAGATGAATGATATTGCTGTAGGAAAGAGTGCCAATGAGAAGAGACAAAGCCACTGAAAATAGGTTGATGGGAGGATAAGTTCACTGTCTGTATTTACTCGTATGATAAAAAGTGTTATACCAAAGAGTAACATATAAAATGTAAGTTTAAGCGTCGGAATATGTTTAAGTGTCGAACGATTGACACTTACAATGTATATTGCATAAAATAGTGCAGACAAGAGTACTAAAACAGTTCCTCGTAAATTAAGTGTTACCTCTGTATCTCCTTTGTACAAAAGGTATATTCCCCAAAGAGCAAAGAATATACATACTACGGTAGACCATGTTATTTTCTCTTTAAAAAAGAGTGCCATTATAACTGCTACAATGATTGGATACACAAAGAGGATTGTTGAAGCGATTCCGCAATCTATATATTGAAAACTCCCAAAGAGAGTGAGCGACGACAGGGACATAATAACACCCATAGCAACCAGAGGCATGAATTCATTCTTTTTCAATGCCATAGAGCGACCACGCAACTTTATCATGGCACCTACAATGAGTATGGCAAGAAAGTAACGAAACAGTAATACAGAGTCGGGATTAAGACCTTGGGGATTTGTTTCACTAACATACAAGGGCTTTGCAAAAAGCGGTATCATACCATACGTTGCTGCAGCCGCTACTGCATATAATACACCTTTTATTTTGTCTTTGGAAATCATGAGAATATCTATTTTACAATACTCTTTAACAGATTCAACAGATTCATTTTCCTATATGAGGAGATATTACTTTTTTTGAATCGGTATGTATCGGTTTTTATATTGCTGAGTTCTAAATCGAGAGTAATATTCTTTTCTGCTCCGGTTATAACAAGAGAGATGATACGAGGGAAAGAACGTGCTCCCACCGCTTCAAACTTGCTATAATTACATACTACAGATACATCGTTATTATATGAACCTTCGGTTCGCACCAGTTCTCCTGTAGTTGAATTCAGAAAAAAGCGATACTGCATTCCTCTCTCCATGGGGGTTGTAAGTACAACATCGTCTGCAGAGCGGGTAATTGTCATATCGTATAGTGCTTTTGCAAGAGGCATATCGTTATAAGAAAAGAGTTCATTCATAAATACAGCCTCGAGAATCTTATAACTTAGACCGGTCTGTTGCAAAAAACCGACATCGGTATATGAGAGTGCAGCATACTCCTTGTTTACCTTATTTACAAATTGTACATCGAATGGAGAGATTTCGAGACGCGCCAATTCAAACAATCCCAATGCAGTAATTCCCATCTGTATTCCTGCGCCCTGTTCCATTTTTATTGTACCTCCTGCATTAAAAGAGTTGTTACCTATAACAGCCGAGATACGCATCTTTGCTGTGAGTGCTGCAGCCACAGGGTTAAGTGCCGGCATATCAAGAACCTTCTGAACTGCAACCTCGTTCGATACCTCTTTTTTAGAGGTTTGTTTGGTGGAGCGACAACCTGCAAGAACAAACAGTACCAGCAAAATGAGAAGATATAATATTTTATCTTTTTTCATCACGTATATATTTTCGTTTTTTTATCTTGCGTAGTAGAGTTTTGGAATTATCTCCCAACTCTTGTGCCTTCTTCCAATACTCCACAGCATGGTCTATGTTCCCTGTCTTGGCATATATATCTCCTATATGACTATATAGTGTACTATCAGGGTCGGGGTTATATTCTAGTATCTTTTCGGCATAGGCTTTAGCCTCATCGTAACGCTCCATGCAAAAAAGAATCCATGCATAAGTATCCAAATATGTTACATTATCCGGCTCTGCCTTAATAGCACGAAGACTCATCTCTTCGGCTTTTTCTAAATTTACACCATCAAGAGCAAGTTCATAGGCATAATTGTTCAAAATAATGATGTTTTCGCTATTATAAATCAAAGCCGAATCGTATGCCTCATAACTTTTATTGTTTTGCTTCATTTCCCTATAGCACCCACCCAATAATCCGAAAAGATTGGAGATTGCATTGCCGCTTGTATCATCACTACGTCTTTCCAATCCCAATAAATATATTTCCACTGCCTTTTGAGGATTATCAGATACTTCGTATGCCATACCTTTATATGTGTAAAATGCGAGATACTCGGGATGATACATTATAGCTTTGTCGGAATATGATATTACCTCATCGAGTTTATTATCAATCATTAAATATACTAAAAGATTTATATACGCTCGTCTATTATCGGGTTCCACCGTTAGAAGTTTCTCAAGAATAGGCACTATACATTCTTTATCTTCTCCCTTCTCAAACATATAATCGACATACAGGTTGAGAATATCTTTTAAGTCATTTGGCTGCTGTATAAGTCTCTCGAAGAGAGAGTATACATATCCGGTTGTATCTCTTTGCTCCTTATAATTAATATATTCAAGTAGAGATTGCATGCGCGACTCTGTATCAAATTTACTGTTAAACAGCAATTGCTCCATACTTTGCGTATAAAGAGAATCGTTACTCTCCATTTCATAGTACTTGCTAAGAGAATATTGTGCCATAAGGTTATCGGGTTCGGCAGAGATAACCTTCTTATACATAAGCAAAGCAGAGTCTTTATCTCCAAAACGGAGATAGGTATCGCCTATAAGTACCAATATGTTTATATTGTCGGGAGAATCGTTGTATATATAACGTAGTTCGGCGAGAGCCCCCTCTTTGTTTTGCATAAGAAGATTTATATGTGATTTTTTCATGCTCAATGCCTCACTCCGACCATCAATACGTTCCATTTCATTAAGAGCCGCCAACGCTTTTCCCGGTTCATTATTCCCTTCGTATAACATTGAGAGGAAGAAATAAAATTCACTGTTTGAACTATTCTCTTTTACAAGTTCCTCGTAAACCTCTATTGCTTTTTGAATATTATTGTTATCTAAATAGTAACTTGCAAGAACCTGTCGATACCAAGCATTGGAAGGTTCATTCTTAACTACCTGCTCCATTGTAGCAATAGCCTTCTCTTCGTTCAATAGAGTGTTGTATATAGGCACCAGTTCAAATAGAGCAGATGTATTCTCGGGTTGTAAGGCTACACAGTGGAGAAACATATCCACTGCCGATGAATATTCGTTTAACTCCTTTAATGAAAGTGCCTGCATATAGTAATACTCAAATGCACGAACACGTGCAATAGAGTCTTCGCGATACACATCCTTTGCTACTGCTGTAGAGACAATAGAGAGGAGCAATAGAGTAAACAAATATATCTTTCTCATAATTAATTATTGTCAAACACCGGTATGTCCAAAGCCTCCTGCACCACGCTCTGTATCATCGAGTGTCTCAACAGATGTCCAATCGATTTTTTCGTAACGTGCAATAATCATCTGGGCAATACGCTCTCCATCGGTTATAGTGAATGGTTCGTTTGAAAGGTTCACTAGAATAACACAAACCTCACCACGATAATCGGCATCAATTGTACCGGGAGTATTAAGAACTGTAACTCCTTTCTTTATTGCCAATCCACTACGAGGGCGCACCTGTGCTTCATAGCCGTCAGGGAGTGCCATAAACAGCCCTGTAGGAACCAATACTCTTTGCATGGGATGCAATACAATAGGTTCGTCGATATTTGCTCTTAAATCCATTCCTGCCGACATCTCTGTTGCGTATGACGGCAACTGATGTTTCGATTTGTTTATTATCTTTACATTCATAATATTTATTGTTTATCCTGTCTTTAAATGAAAAACTCCGAAAGCATTTTTTTGTTTTCGGAGTTTATGTTTATTACTCTTCTTCCTCCTGTTTACAGGGATAGAATACTTTATTTGCTCCCGATGTCAATTTTATTGCCCAAGGATTTTCACGTGCAAAGGATTCGATATAGCGCACATATTTATCCTCGATAATCTCGTTTACGGCAATGAATATTCCGGTTTCCTCGACATCGCCAAATTCTTTATTTACTGCAGTACCAAAGATTCTCATTGTGGGTGAAAGTCCCATATAAGCATTCAGCATTGGAGGTATACCCAAACCCAACTTGCGAGCCTCGGTTTTGAGAATTCTGTAGTCTCCTTTAAAATTACCTTCTGTAAATATTTTGGCGAGGTCGGCCTCATCATCTACAAGTTGTAGAGGAGTTATTGGCTCTATTAAATTATCGGGGTCGGCAAAATATTTTTTAAGGAAATAGAGTATCATATCACGAGCATGCTGATTATAACTCGGATACATTGTTACTTTACCCAACAAATATTTTACATTTGGCAATATAACAGTAAGTGCGCCAAGTCCATCCCAAAGATTATCGAGCGCATAGAGACTCTTAGACCCCATGCGGGTCGATTGATATTCAAGCGACACAAAAGCGCGTCCCAGTTCTACAGTCTCTTTTAAATACTCATTTATAAAACGCTCCGAGAAACGGAACATATCGTGCGCTGTTGCAAGGATGGGATTACCTTCGCTATCGAACCTGACATCATTGCCATGAATAAATCGATAGCCACCAACAATATCCTCGGCATCGGGATTCCAGACTACTATCTGGCGATAAGGATTCTCCATAGTATCGAACTCATCGATATCGAGAGCCTTTCCGGTACCACCACCCGCAGCACGAAAGGCTATTTCACGCAAACGACCTATTTCGCGCATTACATTTGGTGAATCGGCTGCAGTAACCACATATATCTCATTGTTACTACGATTTGTAAAGCGCAATCGTCTCTCTTCTGTTAATTCTGCTTTAAGTAACTCCTTTGAAACCGGAGCAATAATCTCTTCCATAATAATATTTTCTATTTTACGGTTGTGGCAAAGTGTAGACTATATCCTGAACATATTTGGCCCACTCTGTTGGTTTTTTCGACTTATCGAAAGTTTGCCAAGGAATTGGTTTACCTATTGTTACCGTAAATTTTTTGTCTCTGTTTTTAAACATTTCATCACTTAAATAGAGCATTGCAATGTTAAATTTAAGATGCAATGCCTCTGTGATATTCGCCAAACGATAAAAGAAATCGGAGTTCCGTCCCTCGAAATGAATAGGAACAATGTCGCGTTGACTTTGTACACTCTTTACAATAAATGTCTTTTTCCACTCTAAATCGCGTATAACTCCATTACGTTTACGAGAACATATTCCTGCAGGAAACATAATTATATGATTATCCGATTCAAACGCAGCACTTACCTGTTGCGGTAGATTACGAGACTGTTTGCCGGTTTTATTTATCGGAATAAATAACGATGCTATTTGAGGTATATTCATAAGCAAATCGTTTACGAGGAATTTAATCTTGCAATTGTATTGCTCACCTAATATGAGCCCCAAACCAAGTCCATCCTGCGCTCCCAACGGATGATTGCTGACAAATGTACAACGTCCTGCATTAGGCAAATTCTCCAGTCCATGTATTTCAAACGAGTTATTAAAGAATTCCATAAAGGACTTTATAAACTCCAATGATGTTTTATTGCCATTTACAGAAAGGAACTCATTTATCTCGTCCTGATGAACGATTTTCTTCAAATAAGAGACCAGGAACCCGGGTATATAACGCGCCTTCTTTCCTGCTTTTGCAGCCAATATAGCGTCGATATCTATTTTTACAGTTTCACTCATAACCCCTTTAAACTTCTTAGGAACAGCACCTGCTTGTTTTGGAGAAATTGCAAACAGGACTTATATAACAAGCCAAACCTTGGCAATATATCGGTACAAAGATACTCTCTATTTTTAATAAAACAAAATAATTCCAACGAAATGAAAACAGAGCGTGCAGGCTTTAAAGCCTGCACGCTCTGTTTATACTAAACTACATTCTCTTATTCTTCATCGGAAAAATCGAGAACAGTCTTCTTATTTGCCTGAATACGCTCGTAATCTTCTTTAGAACCCACAATAATACGGTTGAAATCGCGCTGTCCTGTTCCGGCAGGGATAAGGTGTCCGCATATTACGTTCTCCTTCATACCCAACAGATAGTCGCTCTTCATGTTTATTGCAGCCTCGTTCAATACCTTTGTTGTCTCCTGGAACGATGCAGCCGACATGAAACTTGATGTCTGCAATGCCGCACGTGTAATACCTTGTAGTATTTGTGTAGATGTTGCAGGTACTGCATCACGCGAAACAACCGGTTTAAGGTCGCGACGTTTCAATGCACTGTTTTCATCTCGCAGTTTTCTTGCAGTTACTATCTGGCCGGGTTTCAGATTCTCAGAATCTCCGGCATCAACAACTACTTTCTTACCCCATATACGGTCGTTCTCCTCTTGGAAGTCGAGTTTATCCACTACTTGCAGTTCAAGGAAGCGTGTATCGCCTGGCTCATTGATTTGAACTTTACGCATCATCTGACGAACGATAATCTCGAAGTGCTTGTCGTTAATCTTTACACCCTGTGAACGATATACGTCTTGTGCTTCGTTAACGATATACTCTTGTACCGCAGTAGGACCTTTGATAGCAAGGATATCCGAAGGTGTTATTGCACCGTCCGAAAGCGGTGTACCGGCACGTACATAATCGCCATCCTGTACAAGTATCTGCTTGGACAAAGCAACAAGATATTTCTTAACATCACCAACCTTGGATGTTACAACAATCTCACGATTACCACGTTTTACCTTACCCATTGAAACCTCACCGTCGATTTCGGATACAACAGCGGGGTTGGACGGGTTACGAGCCTCGAACAACTCTGTAACACGAGGCAAACCACCGGTAATATCACCTGCGTTACCAAATACACGAGGTATCTTAACCAATACATCACCGGCTTTAAGTATCTGCTTGTTCTCTATTACAACATGTCCACCTACAGGGAGGTTATAGTTGTGTAGAGAGTTACCGTTCTCGTCGTTAATGTGAACGGTTGGGATTTTGGTTTTGTCCTTAGACTCAATTATCACAATCTCATGCAAGCCTGTACTTTCGTCGGTTTCCACTTTATATGTAACGTTCTCTATTACAGATTCGAATTCTACAGTACCTGCAACCTCTGTTACGATTACAGCGTTGAAGGGGTCCCAAGATGCAACAACCTTGCCCGGCTCAACAAGTTCATCCTCTGCTGCATACAATTTTGAACCGTAAGGTATGTTATGCGACGAAAGTACAATACCTGTATTTACATCCACGAAACGTACCTCGCTCAAACGGCTGACAACAATCTTAACAGGTGAGCCATCGATATCTATAGTATCTACTGTACGCAACTCCTCGAACTTTAAGCGTGAAGTATGTTTTGCTTTTATGCTTGCATCGGAAGCGATGTTGGCAGCAGTACCTCCGGCGTGGAAAGTACGGAGAGTCAACTGTGTACCCGGCTCACCAATAGACTGAGCAGCAATGACACCGACCGCTTCACCCTTCTCGACCATACGACTTGTTGCAAGGTTGCGACCATAACACTTAGCACAAACACCATGCTTAGATTCGCAAGTAAGTACAGAACGTATCTCAACACTTTCTATAGGTGATTTTTCAATCTCTTCGGCAATAGCCTCTGTTATGAGTTCACCTGCCGAAACGATAAGTTCACCTGTCATAGGATGTATTACATCGTGTACTGATACACGTCCCAAGATTCTCTCGCTAAGTTTAGCCACAACATCATCTCCATTCTTGAGTGCAGTACATACCAAACCGCGCAAAGTACCACAATCCTCCTCATTTATAATCACATCGTGTGAAACGTCCACAAGACGACGAGTCAGATAACCGGCATCGGCAGTTTTTAGAGCGGTATCGGCAAGACCCTTACGAGCACCGTGAGAAGAGATAAAGTATTCAAGAAC
Organism: uncultured Bacteroidaceae bacterium; assembly: GCA_964512955.1. Classification (GTDB taxonomy): domain Bacteria; phylum Bacteroidota; class Bacteroidia; order Bacteroidales; family Bacteroidaceae; genus HGM04593. The sequence goes on along the minus strand of CAZEKX010000016.1, from coordinate 9,305 downwards.
CGAAAGTCCCTCTTTAAAGTTAGAAAGAATCGGGTTCTCAATAATCTGCGCACCCTCGGCACCGGCCTTTTGAGGTTTAGCCATAAGACCACGCATACCCGACAACTGACGAATCTGGTCCTTAGAACCACGGGCTCCGGAGTCGAGCATCATATATACTGAGTTGAAACCTTGATCGTCGGCAGAGATTGTTTTCATAAGTACGTTTGCCAAGTCGGCATTAACGTGTGTCCACTCATCGACAACCTTGTTATAACGTTCTTTATCGGTAATAAGACCAAGGTTATATTCAGCCAAAATTTCTTCAACTTTTTCGTTACCTTTACGTACCAATTCCTCTTTTTCCTTAGGAATAATAACATCGTCGAGGTTGAAAGAAAGACCACCTCTAAATGCCATGTAATAACCAAGGTTCTTAATTCCATCGAGGAACTCAGCAGAACGGGCAACACCCACACGTTTGATTACCTCGCTAATGATATCGCGCAAAGATTTCTTTGATATAATGGTATTTATATATCCCATTTCGCGAGGTACTATCTGGTTCACAATAACACGTCCAACAGATGTCTCGCGAAGTACCTGAATATAATTTCCATTCTCATCTATATCCTCTACCATTACCTTTACAGGTGCATGAATATCCACACGTTCCTGGTTATATGCAATAAGTGCCTCTTCGGGACCATAGAATGTCATACCTGAACCTTTTGCACCCTCACGCAACTTGGTAATGTAATAAAGACCAAGAACCATATCCTGTGAAGGAACTGTAATAGGAGCGCCATTCGAGGGGTTTAGAATATTATGAGACTGCAACATAAGCATCTGTGCCTCCAAAATAGCCTCATTGCTCAAAGGCAAGTGAACGGCCATCTGGTCACCGTCGAAGTCGGCGTTGAACGCAGTACATGCCAATGGGTGCAACTGGATAGCCTTACCCTCTATCATCTTGGGCTGGAACGCCTGAATACCTAAACGGTGAAGTGTCGGCGCACGGTTAAGAAGAACAGGATGTCCTTTCATCACATGCTCCAAAATATCCCAAATAATAGGTTCGCGACGGTCAACTATTTTCTTTGCCGATTTTACGGTCTTTACAATACCACGCTCTATGAGTTTACGAATAATAAACGGTTTATACAACTCAGCAGCCATAAGTTTGGGAATACCGCACTCACCCATCTTGAGTTCGGGACCTACGACGATAACCGAACGTGCAGAATAGTCGACACGTTTACCGAGCAAGTTTTGACGGAAACGTCCTTGCTTACCCTTCAAACTATCTGAGAGCGATTTCAATGGACGGTTTGCGTCGGATTTCAAAGCACTTGCCTTACGTGAGTTGTCGAAGAGTGAATCGACAGCCTCCTGCAACATACGTTTCTCGTTACGAAGAATAACTTCGGGAGCCTTAATCTCTATAAGTTTCTTCAAACGATTATTACGTATTATAACACGACGATATAGATCGTTAAGGTCTGATGTTGCAAAACGACCACCATCCAACGGTACAAGAGGACGTAATTCGGGAGGAATTACGGGGATAACAGTCATAATCATCCATTCGGGACGATTATTACCGTTAGATGCAGCCATCGATGAGCGGAATGACTCTACAACCTGAAGACGTTTCAACGCCTCATTCTTGCGTTGTTGCGACATATCGGTGTTTGCTCTGTTACGCAACTCGTAAGAGAGTGAGTCAAGGTCGAGACGCGACAAAAGGTCGTAAACCGCTTCAGCACCCATCTTTGCAATAAACTTATTGGGGTCGTTGTCGTCCAACAATTGATTCCCCTGAGGCAGATTCTCTAAAATTGTGAGATACTCATCCTCGGTAAGGAGTTGGTTCTTATCAACACCATCAAGTATATTCTCTTTTCCGGGAATATCGAGACGCTCTGCATCCTCTTTGCGAGCCATCACACCCGGTTGAATTACTATATATTTCTCGTAATAGATTACCGCATCGAGCATCTTTGTAGGAAGTCCAAGCAGGTAACCTATTTTGTTAGGTAATGAGCGGAAATACCATATATGAGCAACAGGAACAACAAGTTGAATATGTCCCATACGCTCACGACGTACTTTCTTCTCTGTTACCATTACACCACAACGGTCGCAGACAATACCCTTGTAACGAATACGTTTATATTTTCCACAATGGCACTCATAGTCCTTTACAGGACCGAAGATACGCTCGCAGAACAATCCGTCACGCTCGGGCTTATATGTACGATAGTTGATTGTCTCGGGTTTCAAGACCTCTCCACAAGAGTTACCCAAAATTTCTTGCGGTGAAGCAAGACCAATGGTAATCTTAGAGAAATTATTTTTTGTCTTTGTTTCTTTTCTGAAAGCCATAATTCTATATTGACAAACGTGAACGAATTAATTAATCAAACGAAATACTCAATCCCAAACCACGCAACTCATGTAACAATACATTGAGAGACTCCGGCAAACTGGGAGTAGGCATAGAATCACCCTTAACGATAGCCTCATAAGCCTTAGAGCGACCTGCTACGTCATCGGATTTGATGGTCAAAATTTCCTGTAGGATGTGTGCTGCACCAAATGCCTCGAGTGCCCAAACCTCCATCTCTCCGAAACGCTGACCTCCAAACTGTGCCTTACCTCCAAGAGGTTGCTGGGTAATAAGTGAGTAAGGACCAATAGAACGCGCGTGCATCTTATCCTCAACCATGTGACCAAGTTTAAGCATATAACTTACACCCACTGTTGCAGGTTGGTCGAACTGTTCACCTGTACCACCATCGTAAAGGTATGTTTTGCCAAAACGAGGTAAACCTGCTTTGTCTGTCCATGTGCAAAGGTCATCTAATGTCGCACCGTCGAAAATGGGAGTTGCAAATTTCACACCCAACTCTTTACCTGCACGACCAAGTACGGTCTCGAATATCTGACCGATGTTCATACGCGAAGGCACACCCAATGGGTTCAAGATAATATCAACAGGTGTTCCATCGGCCAAGAAAGGCATATCTTCCTGACGTACCACACGCGAAACAATACCCTTGTTACCGTGGCGTCCTGCCATCTTATCACCTACACCAATCTTACGTTTCTTGGCGATATAAACCTTTGCCATCTTCATTGTACCCGAAGGCAACTCATCACCAATAGTAAGTGCAAACTTCTCACGTTTAACCTCGGCATCCAACTCTTTGTATTTATGCAAGAAGTTGATGATGAGAGTACGGATGAGGTCGTTTGTATGTGCATCGGCAGTCCATTTGCTTAATTGTACAGATGTAAAGTCCATCGCCTCCAAATCGCCTTTAGAGAATTTAGCACCCTTGGCAATTATTTCGGTACCCATGAAGTCTTTAACACCCTGTGATACGCGACCACCGATAAGTTTCATAAGTTTAGATACAAGTATTCCCTTCAACTCGTCCACTTTCTGCATGAACTCATCGTCAATTTTGGGAAGTTTGGCCTTATCTGCCATCTTAGCCGAACGTGTCTTCTCGGCACGTTGGAAGAGGCGACGACCTATAACAACACCCTTCAACGAAGGAGACGCCTTTAGTGAAGCATCTTTCACATCACCGGCCTTATCTCCAAAGATTGCACGAAGCAATTTCTCTTCGGGTGTAGGATCCGATTCTCCCTTAGGAGTAATCTTACCAATGATTATATCACCGGGTTTTACACATGCACCAACACGAATAATACCATTCTTGTCGAGGTCTTTTGTTGCATCCTCACTTACGTTGGGTATATCATATGTAAACTCTTCGAGTCCACGCTTGGTCTCACGTACTTCAAGTGAAAGTTCGTCGACATGAACTGATGTAAGAACATCTTCGCGAACCACTTTCTCATTGAGTACAATAGCATCCTCGTAATTGTAACCCTTCCAGGGCATGTATGCAACCAAAAGGTTCTTACCAAGTGCCAATTCGCCACCCTGGGTAGAATATCCTTCGGTCAATATATCACCTGCTTTAACACGTTGACCCTTATCACATGTAGGACGAAGGTCTATTGTCATGTTCTGGTTTGTACGACGGAATTTAGGTATGATGTACTCTTTGGAAGCAGGCTCAAAACTTACGAACTCCTCTTCCTCGGTACGATCATACTTAATTACAATTCTGGAAGCATCCACGAACTCTATGACACCATCACCTTCGGCAACAATTTGAGTACGAGAATCCTCTACTAGTTGTTTTTCGATACCGGTACCCACGATAGGAGCCTCGGTTGTCAAAAGAGGTACAGCCTGACGCATCATGTTCGAACCCATCAATGCACGGTTGGCATCGTCGTGCTCTAGGAAGGGAATGAGTGAAGCGGCAATAGAAGCAATCTGCTGGGGAGATACATCCATGAGTTGTACCTGATCGGGTGTAACAACCGGATAATCGGCATCCTGACGCGATTTAACTTTCTTACGGATAAAATTACCGTTCTCGTCGAGAGGAGCATTACCCTGAGCAATTATCTTGCTCTCTTCCTCTTCTGCTGTATAATAAACAACATTATCATTATTTATATCGACTTTTGAATTAGCCACCTGACGATATGGAGTAACAATAAAGCCGAGTTCATTTATCTTAGCATATATACACAAAGATGAGATAAGACCAATGTTAGGTCCTTCAGGCGTCTCAATAGGACAAAGACGACCGTAGTGTGTATAGTGAACGTCACGAACCTCGAAACCTGCACGGTCGCGCGAAAGACCACCGGGACCAAGTGCCGAAAGACGACGCTTGTGAGTAATCTCGGCCAATGGGTTCGTCTGATCCATAAACTGCGACAGTGCATTTGTACCAAAGAAGGTATTGATTACTGCCGAAACAGTTTTAGCATTAATAAGGTCTGTGGGAGTAAACACCTCGTTGTCACGAACATTCATTCTCTCGCGTATTGTACGTGCCATACGAGCCAAACCTACTGCAAATTGGTTTGAAAGTTGTTCACCAACAGTACGTACACGACGGTTACTGAGGTGATCGATATCATCGACAACTGCCTTAGAGTTTACAAGACCTATAAGATACTTAATAATTTCAATAATATCCTCCTTTGTTAAAACTCTTACAGACATGTCGGTTGTAAGACCTAACTTACGGTTAATACGGTAACGACCTACATCACCTAAGTCGTAACGTTTCTCCGAGAAGAAGAGGTTATTGATAACTTCGCGAGCACTTGCATCATCGGCAGGCTCTGCATTACGCAATTGACGGAAGATGTAATTGACAGCCTCTTTTTCTGAGTTGCTGGCATCTTTGTCAAGAGTATTGAAAATAAGAGTGTAATCCAAAGCGTCCGGGTCGTTGCTCTCCTTGTGCAACAGGATGCTCTCGACACCACTGTCCAATATGCGCTCCACAAGATCTTGTTCCAAGATAGCCTCGCGCTCAACAACAACTTCACTACGCTCAATAGAAACAACCTCACCTGTATCGGGGTCAACAAAGTCCTCAAGTTTTGTTTTAACCACACGACCGGCCATTTTACGACCAATAGCCTTCTTGAGGTTGGTTTTGTTTACTTTAATCTCCTCTGCCAAATCGAATATTTCGAGTATATCCTTGTCAGTCTCGAAACCGATAGCACGTAACAATGTTGTTACAGGTAACTTTTTCTTACGATCGATATAAGCATACATGACATTGTTTATATCGGTTGCAAACTCAATCCATGAACCTTTAAACGGAATGATACGTGCCGAATAAAGAGGAGTACCGTTTGCATGTACACTTTGACCGAAGAATACACCGGGAGAACGGTGTAATTGTGAAACCACAACGCGTTCAGCACCATTGATAATGAATGTACCTTGTTTGGTCATGTAAGGGATAAAGCCCAAGAATACATCTTGAATGACTGTATCAAAATCCTCATGATCGGGATCGGTACAATATAATTTCAACTTTGCTTTTAATGGAACACTATATGTTAAGCCACGCTCCAAGCATTCGCTTATAGAGTAGCGAGGCGGATCGATGTAATAGTCTAAAAACTCCAATACGAAATTGTTCCTCGTATCTGTTATGGGGAAATTCTCGGCAAATACTTTGTATAAACCGTCATTTACTCTCTTTTCGGGAGGAGTATCTAATTGGAGGAAGTCCTCGAAAGACTTCAATTGCACTTCCAAAAAATCCGGACAAGGCATCGGATCTTTTATAGATGCAAAGTTAATTCTTTGATTATTAGGTTTTAACGACATTGTGGAAAATGTTTTAGAACTTACAATTGTTTTTACGCAGAAAAGGTTATGAACCCTTTTTCGGGGGGTTCATAACCATTTACCCTTATCCAGGGCGTGAGTTTACTTATTTAAGTTCAATCTCAGCACCAGACTCCTCGATAGTCTTCTTCAAAGACTCAGCCTCTGATTTAGCAAGACCCTCTTTCAAAGTGCTGGGAGCGCCGTCTACGAGATCTTTAGCCTCTTTCAAACCAAGACCACAAGCCTCTTTAACTGCCTTAACAACCTGAAGTTTGTTAGGACCTACGCTCTTCAATACTACGTCGAACTCAGTTTTCTCAGCGGCAGCCTCACCAGCGCCACCTGCTGCGGGAGCAGCAACTGCTACTGCTGCAGCAGCGGGTTCGATACCATATTCTTCTTTCAAGATTGTTGCAAGTTCGTTAACGTCTTTTACTGTCAAGTTAACCAATTCTTCTGCAAGAGCTTTCAAATCTGCCATTTTCGTATAAATTTAAATTGTTTTTACTAATTAAAATAAATTGATTATTGTCTTTCACCGAGTGTCTTAAGAACTCCGTGGATGGTATTACCACCAGATTGTAGAGCCGAAACAACGTTCTTGACAGGAGATTGCAACAAAGCAACAACCTCGGCAAGAAGTTCAGCCTTACTCTTGATATGAATAAGTGTTTCGAGTTGGTCAGCACCTACATAGAAACTCTCCTCGGCATAAGCACCCTTAAGAGCAGGGATTTCAGCCTTAGCAGCAACATCCTTAATCAACTTTGCGGGGACATTAGCTGTATTGCAAAGCAACAGAGCAGTTGTTCCTTTCAAACAGGGATAAAGAGGTGAGAAATCAATCTCTGAAGCCTCAAATGCCTTGTGGAGAAGAGTATTCTTAACCACAATCATTTCAACCTCCTGCTTGAAACATTTTGCACGCATTGCACTGGTAGCGGCAGCATCCATTGCTGTTACATCTACCAAATAGAAATGCGCATATTCCTTAATGACTTCGCCGAGTTGGGCGATTTTCTTAACTTTATCTTCCTTCTTCATAGTTCAATCAAATTAAGCCTCAATAGATTTGGGATCTATTCTAAGACCCTTACTCATTGTAGTCGACAGGAATACACTCTTCACGTAAGTACCTTTTGCTGTAGAGGGTTTCAACTTAATAATTGTAGCCATAAACTCCTTTACATTGGCAATAATAGCCTCGGGCGAGAAAGAAGACTTACCGATAGAAGCATGTACAATACCTGCTTTGTCTACTTTAAAGTCTATCTTACCTTGCTTAATTTCTTTTACTGCCTTAGGTATATCCATAGTTACGGTGCCACTCTTAGGGTTAGGCATCAATCCGCGAGGACCGAGTACACGACCAAGAGCACCTAATTTGCCCATTATAGACGGCATTGTAATAATTACATCAATATCCGTCCAACCACCTTTGATCTTTTCAATATATTCGTCAAGACCAACATAGTCAGCACCTGCCGCTTTTGCTGCCTCTTCTACATCGGGAGTACACAAGCACAATACGCGAACCTCTTTACCGGTACCACTGGGAAGAGAAACAACGCCTCTAACCATCTGGTTTGCCTTACGAGGATCAACGCCCAAGCGTACATCGATATCCACCGAAGCATCGAACTTTGTGAAAGTAATCTCTTTCAACAAAGTAACTGCCTCTGAAAGAGGATAAGCCTTTGCTGTATCAACTTTTGCGGCTGCCAACTTTTGATTTTTCGTCAGTTTACCCATTCTAATTTAATTTTTTAATTGTTTCCGGGAAAAGTTCCACTCACACTGATACCCATACTTCTTGCTGTACCGGCAACCATTTTCATAGCAGCCTCAACAGTAAAGCAGTTCAAATCGACCATTTTGTCTTTAGCAATAGCCTCAACCTGCTCCCATGTAATAGAAGCGACTTTCTTACGGTTAGGCTCTGCCGATCCACCCTTAACCTTTGCCACTTCGAGCAACTGTATTGCAACGGGAGGAGTCTTTACTACAAAATCGAAAGATTTGTCTGCGTAGTAAGTAATGATAACAGGCAAAACTTTTCCGGCCTTATCCTGGGTTCTGGCATTAAACGCTTTGCAAAACTCCATGATGTTGATACCCTTAGAACCGAGTGCGGGTCCAACGGGAGGAGAAGGATTTGCTGCGCCACCTTTAATCTGCAACTTGATAAGTCCAGCAATTTCTTTTGCCATTGTAATAAAAAATCTATAAAATTAACAACTAATTTCGAACGATGTGTGGAAGCCGCATCATTCTTTATCTACTTGCATATAGCCAAGTTCAACAGGGGTACTTCGACCGAAGATTTTTACCATAACCTTCAATCTCTTCTTCTCGGTATTAATCTCTTCAATTGTTCCATTGAAACCAGAGAAAGGACCATAATTTACCTTTACAACCTCGCCCAATGTAAACTCTAATGAGGTGTCTTCTGCAGTCTCTTGCAATTCATCGACTGTACCAAGAATTCTATTAATTTCCGATTGGCGAATGGGAGTCGGTTTATCCATACCACCCAAGAAACCAAGAACGTTGGGAGTATTACGCAACATAAATGCTATCTCACCAACCAACTCAGCCTCAACCAACACATATCCGGGAAGATAATTTCTCTCTTTAACGATACGCTTGCCGTTACGTACTTGTACAACCTTTTCTGTTGGTATAAGTACTTGAGATACCATATCGGTAAGTCCGCGAAGTTTCACATCGGTTTCGATGTATTCTTTAACTTTCGCTTCCTTGCCACTAATGGCACGCAGAACATACCAGTTTTTCTTGCTCTCTGCCATCTATCTCCCAATTAAAAAAGTGTATATATAGTTTTCATTACAGACTCGAAAGCCTTGTCCATAACAAAAACAACCACCGCTATTATTAAAGAAGCACATAACACAAGAACTGCTTGGCTCGTCAACTGTTTCATTGTGGGCCAAGTTGTCTTATGCACGAGTTCATTGTAAGACTCCTTACAATAATTAACAAATTTAGTCAGCATAATCGTTTATTTTGTGGCACGGGAAGAGAGGCTCGAACTCCCGACACCTGGTTTTGGAGACCAGTGCTC
>CAZEKX010000015.1:0-33199 GCA_964512955.1 uncultured Bacteroidaceae bacterium | reverse complement strand
TATCTTACCCAGTGTACCATTATTAAAAGTATAAGAGATATTTTGACTCATACCTTGGAAACGACCGAAACGTCCGTATGACCACTCTGTACGGTTACCAACAATAACCTGTCCTTTATCATTAAACTCATAGGCATAAGTTGCCCATGTAGCATTCAGGCTAAAAGTATAACTCTTAGATAGTTTCAAGCGTAAACGTGTTGAAAGATTACTCCAAGGTTTCTCTTTTGCCGCAAGATTATACGATATACTTGCTCCCAATTCGTCGATAAGACTCACTTTTTTTACCGAATCGTTCCTTGTGCGCAACTTCATCTCGACATTGTTACTGATATCGAACGAAACGCTTCCGGTTTTCCCTTTCCCCGGCACACCGTATAAACTGCCTGCATAGGGAGAATATTCAACTGTATGCACCTCGCCATCTTCGTCGGTGTAGGTATATGTATCGTAATATCCATATCTATCGGCACTAAAATCGGGAGCATACGAGAACGATACTGTAGGTTTAAAGACATGACGCACCATCTGTACACGACTGTTCTTTAGAAAACCTGCCGGTTGATAGAAACCATACAAGGTAGTATTCATTGAGAGCGACAAGTTGTAATTATACACACGGTTAAAACCGTTTATGGTATCACGTACTACAGACTGTGTGGCATTATTCCACTCCTGATTAACCTTCTTAAGATACCAACGCTCTGTATAATTCAAACTAGGGGTTATATTTATATAGTCGAACAGTTGGAATGTTGCACTGATTGGGATATAATGTTTCACTCCGTTGTTCCATTCACGTGCAAGATTCGATTTAAAGATTTTATCCTCTTTAGCAGTTATACTGTTACTCATTTGTCCGCTATACGACAATGATATTTTTTCGTACCAGCGTTCATCACCTGCCCTCTTTTTACGTCGGAAAGGATACTTTTTGGACAACGAGACATTCAAATTCGGTAATGTCAGCGACACAATAGAGTCTTGTACATTCTGCGATATGTTTGTAGTTGCCGACAAGGTAAGACCTATCTCCGGGAATGTTTTAGAAAAACTGACACTGGAAGTTCTAACACTCTGTGAGTTCAACACAGGATTGTAAAGACTGTTCAAATTGGAGCGTTCGTAACTTGCCGTAGCAAAGTTCACACTTGCCGAAAAGTTCATGTTCGGCATAGATTTTGGGTCTTGTCGATGACTCCACTGTATTCTGAAGTTTTTTCCTACTGAGTAATCGGGCAAATTTCGTTCACCCTCCTTGGTTACCAGATAACTAAAATTAAAGTTACCGGAGTATCTATATCTTTGTGCATAGGAAGAGGCTGCCGAAACACCCCATGAACCTTTTGTAAAGATTTCACCGGTAAGTCTTAGGTCCATTCTATCACTTATGGCAAAATAATATCCACCATCACGCAAATAAAAGCCACGTTCAGTTTCATCGCCATAAGAAGGCATTATAAAACCCGAGGAATAACTCTTGGAGAATGGGAAAAAGCCAAATGGAATAGCCAATGGCAATGGTACATCCTCGACAACCAGATATGCAGGACCAAATACAGCATCTTTCTTTGGACGCACCTTTGCCCGTGTCATATTTATATAGAAATGCGGATGCTCTGCATCGCATGTTGTATATCGCGCACCCTGTGCATACATGACATTTGCACTATCTTTTTTTACTCTGCCACCGGTCATAAAACCATCGCCTTGCTGAGTGTAAACGTTATTGATAAGTCCCTTTTTGCTTTTAAAGTTATAACTCATCTTATGCGATTCATAGGGTGTTCCCCCATCTTTGAACACCGGTAATGAGCGTAATTCCCCTAGCGAGTCGGCAATAGCATCGGCATGCACGATACTGCTATCCATGTTCATGGATATAACACCTGCTGTAAGTTCTATATTTTCGTAATTAACCTTTGCATTTCCGTAGAGATAAGCGTTTCCGCCACGTGTCCACACCATGGAGTCGCTCGATTCATACTCTACCGGTGCATTCAAGGCATCGTCCTCAGTCTCTTTTTTCAATGTATCGGCTGCAAGCGTATCGGCAGGAGACACAAGAAGAGAATCGAATAGAATGGAGTCGGATAGAGATTTACGATAGTTATGAATAACACGCATTGATGTACCACCCCTCACCGGCAACGAAATCATTGCTACCGGCATTAAGAAGAGTACCACAAATACTATATTCTTTATCGTTTTCAACTCAATCAACAAAGTTTATCCAAGTAGAGCACAAAAATACGAAATAAAAAGGAGTTACACCAATTTATATTTAAAAAAACCGCAAATAAGCAAAAAAAGCCTCCTTTACAAGATACAAGACACCTGTATCAGAGAAAAACAGTTGCCCATTTGCCTATCTTCTCAACAGCCTCATCCGAGATTTTTGCCATACTTTCCAACACCTGTTGATAGGTTCTTGGTTTATCAAGAAATTTTGTTTTTGAATAAAATTTATCGGCAAAACAAATTATCTGCTCCTCAATGCTTACCGGCAACATATCACGATGTGGCAAATCCCACCCTTTTTCAATTATAAGTTCTTTAGATATTCCGGTACCTGTATGGCGTTCACACACAAGAGCATGACGTTCAAACCCCTCTTTGCGCAACAGTTCGGCACCAAGAAAACCATGACAGATATATTCGGCAGTACCATAACAATGTATACGGGGAGCGTCGACAAGGAACATACCCAAATCGTGCAACATGGCAGCCTCTTCAATAAAAGTATTGTCGGCATGCAGTTGCTGATTTCGTTGCGAAATATCCAAGGCCATATCGGCAACTTTACGAGCATGCGTCATATAAATGTATCGCTGTTCATTATCACAAGGGTAATATTTGTCTATAATGTATTGGTAGTCCATAAAATAAATTTATCAAAAAAATATTTACAAAAAAACAACAAATTCGACTTACTGATGATTTAGTACACAAAATTATTATAAAATAACATTACAAATACATATTTTTTTCTATCTTTGCAAAATTAAGATTACTTTACGCATATATTTACTAAAAATCATGAGAAAAGGCATTATTGAAAAGACAGAGATGTTGCCACCGATTTCACTCAGTGAGATGTCGGGTATTAAACTCATGAACAGAACAGATACAAAGTTTGTAGCAACATTGAAACAGTTAAACGAGTTTCTGCTTGCGGTACAAGGTAAATATTATATTCAGCAGAATAACAATAAGCGTATAGCATCATATCATACAGTGTATCTGGATACAGCCGATTATATTATGTACACCATGCACCACAATGGAAAGACTCGTCGTGAAAAGATTCGTGTAAGAACATATCTCGACAGCAAAGACATCTTCCTTGAGGTAAAGAACAAGAATAATCATGGGCGTACAAAGAAAAAGCGTATAACGGTACAAGGAGTGGACACTCTGCACGATGAGCAAGAAATCGTCATACCCTTTCTCGCAAAACATGCGTGGTATGAATTACAAGATATAAAGCCGGTTTGCGAGAACAGATTCAGCAGAATAACCTTGGTTAATTACGAAAAGACAGAACGTCTGACAATAGATTTCGATCTACGGTTCCATCACATAATAACAGATGACAGAGAAGATTTAAAAGGCGTTGCCATTATTGAGTTAAAGCGCGATGGAAATGTTCCTTCACCTGCATTGAACATAATACGTAACCTTAGAATACGTCGTTCGGGATTCAGTAAATATTGTATAGGCAGTGCACTTACCAATAAAGGACTAAAAAGGAACAACTTTAAAGAGAGAATTAGATTTATTGAAAAACTTGAAAAACAAACAACATAAAAAACATGGAATTCTTAACAACACTACTGGCCGGGGGAACTCAACTTGCCAGCACTATGGCAGCAATGGGTGATGAGTTTCTCGTAACAAACCCCGAAAGCAAGATAGAACTTGCCGGAGAGATTATAAACCTACCGGGAATATGGAATCTGCTCATAGGATTCCTTATCAACCTGTTTTTTGTTGGAATAGTAGCACGTTGCTTCTACTATCCCAAATGCAAACGCGGTGAATATTTCTTTACATTCATACTTATATCAATAAGTATCTTTTTGCTTATATATCTTTTAGGTGGAGTGAAGTTAAAGACCGGTTTTGCACTTGGTCTGTTTGCGATATTCAGTATTATACGTTACCGTACGGAGCAGGTTGCCATAAGAGAGATGACCTACCTGTTCATTATTATTGCCATGAGCGCAATAAACGGACTGGTAATAGAGGAGTTGAGTTATTCCGAGATGGTTGTAGCCAACCTGCTGTTCATTTTCTCTATATGGTTATGCGAAAGCAACCTGTTTATAAGACATTTATCGTACAAGGTAATAAAATATGACAACATTAACCTTATTACTCCCGACAAGGAGCCGGAACTTATTGAAGATTTAAAAAAACGTACCGGACTCGACATTGTAAAGGTTGAAGTAGGAGGTATCGATTTTCTAAAAGATGCAGTGATAATAAAGATGTATTATCGTTCTGCTGATAATTCAACAAACACAGTAGACACATTAATTAAAGCACCAAGCGATGAATTCAAGATTAAACAGTAGAGGATTGATTGCATATATTGCAACAGCCTTATTCATTTTATTGCCACTCAGTTCGGTAAATGCAGGAGAGAACAGCGATGATTTCGGTGTATGGACAAGTTTAAATATAAGTAAAAAACTAACCGATAAACTGAAATTCGAATTAGAGGGAGAGTTAAGAACAATCGAAGGCGTTTCGGAGACTGACCGCCGTTCCATTGGTTTAAGTATGAATTACGATCTGCTATCGTGGTTGAAAGCAGATATAGGTTATATATACATTGCGTCGTACAATCAACAAGAAAAGAGTTTAAAAACATATTGGGGCGACGATGAACATGGCAACCCTATATACGATTACAATATCGACCACGCCTATTGGGAGCAGCGCGACCGTTTTGTAGTGTCGCTTACAGCATCGTGGAAAATTGGTCGTATCAAGTTTTCGCTCCGCGAACGTTTGCAACACCAATATACTCATAGCGAACTTATTTATGAGGACAAATACAGATTTGAAAATATAGCAGACCTTAACGATCCAAATGCGGCACCAATCTTTGCACCGGTGGAAGGCAGCCCCAATGGAGGCTCGGAACTCAAGGATGCCAAAAGAAGTACCACATTGCGTTCACGTCTCACTGCAAAATGGGATATAAAGAAATGCAAAATAACACCTTTTGCCTCCGTTGAACTTTTTACACGTACCGACGAATGGAAGGGACACGACAAACTGCGCTATCGTATTGGTGCCGACTACAAAATAGACAAAGATAATGAGTTTTCGCTCTACTACATGTTCCAGGACAACCACGCAAGCAGTAGTCCTGCAGGGCATGCTGTTTGTGTAGGATACTCATTTGACCTTTAAAAACGACCTTTATGAAAAAGTTATACATTTTTATCACAACGATAATGTTTTCAATGTCGGCATTCTCACAAGAGAGCGCCAGCATTGTAGTAGAAAAAAGCGACAATAGTTCGCATACTATCGCTTTCGACCAATTGAACCGCATCACATTTGACGGCAACATGGTTAATATTGAGCAGAATAACGGCAACGTAATTAAAAACGACATGTCCGACATTTTACGTATTGCCACTTATGCCAACAACACAGGAATCTCTTCGGTGATACTCGACAGCAAAGAGTTGTTGCAATATATCTCGTCGGACGAGATTGCCATAAACTGCTATGCAGGAGAGACAATTGCCATATACAATGTAAACGGCAGTAAAATACTCACAAAACGTCAAACAGCAGATGGTGCAAGTATAAGCATAGCAATATTACCAAAAGGTATATACTTATTACGTGCAGATGGTAGAACCGCAAAATTTATAAAGAGATGAAAAGAACATTTTTGATATTAGGACTATTTGTTGCGGTTTGCAATGCCAAAGCACAATCGTACCATGTGTGCAACAAGAACGAGACAATATTTGAGATACCTGCAAATGAAAACAAAGAGATAACGTTCGATGCAGAACAACGTCTTGTACGATTCCACAACATAGGAAACATGACTCACAGTTTTGCTACAGACGAGGTTGTATGTATAGTAACAAAAAGCCCCACAAACGGCACTCAACTGACATACTCCACAGATTTCGATGTTAAGTTCAACAAAGACGAAGCCAGTGTATACGACGAGAAAGTAGAAACCATCATCACAGACGAATTGGTTGATGAATCGGGAGACTTTTTGGAAAACTACTCCCCGGCAACATACGTAACCATAACATTTAGTGAAACCGGAGTAACGTACACCCCCAGTATTGTTAATGGGGTTACCTTTACAAAGGACGGTTCGCATCTGACAATAGATGCAAGTGCAAGCAAATTGCGCTACCTTGTAAAAGGTAATTGCAGCAACGGTTCGCTAAAGATATACAGTTTAAAGAAGTTCCAACTGATGTTAGCAGGTTTGGACCTTACAAACCCTACAGGACCTGCCATAAACATTCAAAGTGGAAAAACCGTATATTTCAGTATTGGCAATAACACCACCAACAGTTTGTGCGACGGTACAACATATTCAGCACCCACTGTTGTTGCTGGGGTCGAAGAGGACCAAAAGGGTACGATTTTCAGCGAAGGACAGTTGATATTCAGCGGAACAGGAACATTGAACGTGAAGAGCATGGGAGGACATGCCATCTGTAGCGATGACTATATTCGCATACGCAGTGGTAACATAAATATCACAGAAGCGGCAAAGGATGGTTTTCATACCAACGATATATTCCGTATAGGACGAATGGAAAACAGTGCCCCCAAAATACAAATTACAGCAACCGGTGATGGAATAGACTGTGGAAAGGGCGAGGTTCTGATTGAGGCTGGAAGTTTAAGCATATCGAGTACCGGCGAAGGAATAAAAGCATCGTACGAAGATGCAAACCCCGACCCGCTCATCACACCAAATGTAACCATAAAAGGTGGTTATGTAAATATTAAGACAACAGGAGAGAAGAGTTCTGCAATAAAGGCTACCGGCAGTTTCATTCAAGAGGGCGGAGTAATTCATGCCGAAGTTGAAGGTAACGGTTCAAAGGTTTTGAATTGCGATAAAACTATCACTATTTCGGGAGGTAAAACAACCGGCTTGGCACATGGAACAGCACACATAATTGCCGATGTAGATACTACGTATGCCGGGGGCATAAAATGTACCGGAGACATATTGATAAAAGAAGCATCTGTTGCACTGAAATGCACAGGTGAAGGTGCCAAAGCCATAAACGGAGATAGTAATGTAACAATAGAGAGTGGCGAAGTAACTCTGCTATCTATTGCGCCAAACCATAACACCGAGAAAGATAGTAAAAAATCGAGAGCAATTACTTGTATTAACTTAGTACAGAACAACGGTTCTCTACTAATGAGAGCATACGACAAAGCAATATCGGCAACAAGTATTACACTAAACAATGGCACAATGCATGCCATAAGCACTAACGATGTGGAATCTGTAAATATAGATATTACACAAAAAGGTGGTTGGTTTTTAAGCAAAGGCGAAGAGTAGCAATTAATTATTGTAAACTTATTACAACAATTACCCCAAAAGACTCTTTTTGTTGATTACTGTATATATAATCACAACAACGAATGTTGCAATTTCAGAAAATGGCATAGCCAGCCATATACCCTTTACCCCAAACACCTGTGGCAGGAACAAAAAGCATGGCAACATAACCAGTACTCCGCGCAACATAGCGAACAGGAGTGCTGGTTTTACTTTCTCTATACTCTGATAGAAACCGACTGCAACAAGATTTAGAATAAAGAATAGAAAACCTATGGCAAAGTAAGGGAAACCATTTACTGCAATCGATGAAGCCGGTTCCGATGAGGAGATAAAGAGATTGACAAGATGTTGCGGAAAGATAGTGAAAGCCACTATGGAAAACAACGAACCGGCAACTGCAGTGCGACAGGATATAACCAAGGCCTCTACTACACGTTTTTTGTTTCTCAAACCATAATTAAAACTGACAATAGGCTGTGCCGATTCTGCAATGGCATTACCAAACATAAAAACAAAAGGGAGATAATAGCATGCTACACCAAATGCCCCCACACCGGCATCACCAAGGTACTCCATAAAGGTTCTGTTACCCATAAACATCAGCATAGCCATTGTAACTTCTCCAAACATTGTAGAAAACCCTATTTTGCATTGGTATAATATGTTACGCAAAGATAAAGTTAGACTGTTAAAACTTATCTTAAGGCGATAAAGTGTAAGCGTTTTGGCAAAAAATATTATATACACCACCGCCATAATTCCGCCTATGACAGTGCTTATCGATGATGCTATTGCTGCACCTTTCACGCCCATTCCCAATGGAAAAATAAATAGCCAATCGAGCAGCACATTCATCAATGCAGGAACTACGTTACACCACATAGCATATTTAGGAGCACCATCAAGACGTATAAGGAAAAGCCCTATGATAGACCATACCATAAAGAGCGTAGATGGCATCAGATAAACCATATAATCACAAACATACATAAGAAGCGATGGCGATGCACCCAATAAGGACGAAACAGACTCGGGTATTGAAAGGACCAATATTGTCGTTGCAATAATAACTAATCCCGAAAAAAGCATTGCTTGAGTTACATTTATTCTTGCAGCCTTTATATTATTTTGCGACATATGAATAGAGGCTACAACTGATGCGCCCATGCCAATCATCAGTGCAAACCCGGATAGCACAAGGAATATGGGATAACAGATATTTATAGCCGCAATTCCATAACTACCGACACCCCAGCCCACAAATATACCATCCGCAACAGTTATAAGCGACCAACTTGCCATACCAAGCAAAGTAGGCAAAAATAATTGCCTGAAAAGTTTACGGACTTTTACTTTTCCAAAATCTATACTGTCTCTTCCTGCCATAAACGCTATGTATAAAAGTAAATTAAACCTAAGGAAAGTCCTTAGGTTTAATAAATATCATAAATGTACATAAGTACCAATATCTTCACCTGCCATTACCCGCTTTAGATTACCAACAACATCCATATTAAAGACATAGATTGGAAGATTGTTTTCGCGACACATTGCTGTTGCAGTAATATCCATTACCTTTAAGCCACGACTTATTACCTCGTCGTACGTTATATCGTTGAATTTTGTTGCAGTGGGGTCTTTTTCCGGGTCGGCAGTATATATTCCATCGACACGTGTTCCCTTAAGCATAACATTGGCTTCTATTTCAATACCGCGAAGCGACGAGCCTGTGTCGGTTGTGAAATAGGGACTGCCCGTTCCGGCTGCCATAATAACAACCTTGCCCTCCTCCATTGCCTCTATTGCTTTCCACTTGGTGTAGAACTCGCCCACAGGCTCCATGCGTATTGCTGTAAGCACCTTGTTGGAAACACCTATAGCACCAAGTGCCGAACTGAGTGCAAGACTGTTTATAACTGTTGCCATCATACCCATTTGGTCGCCTTTAACACGGTCAAATCCTTTACCGGCTCCGGTTAATCCACGAAAGATATTTCCGCCACCAATTACAATACCAATTTGCACCCCCATCTCTGCGACCTCTTTAATTTGTACCGCATACTCATTAAGACGCTTAACATCTATTCCGTAGCCGAGTTCACCCATAAGACTCTCGCCACTAAGTTTCAAAAGAATACGTTTAAATTTAGCCATATTATTATATATTATGTTATTCAATTAAACAAAAGTATATCTTTTTTTGGAATAGTGCAAGAATGGTTAAATTTTATATAAAAAAGGTATTGTAGAAGGCACATAGTAAAAATTAGTTGTATCTTCGCAAAAAATTATTAGAAAGATGAGATTCCTTAAAAACCCAAACATAACCGTTGCCATTCTATTTATATACACCACCGGCATGTACATATATTTGTTTCCACGTAATAACGAAATGAGTAATACCGAAAAATGGAGTATCGTTGGTGTATCTTATGCTATACTGGTTTTATTATGGTTCATGATGCGACGTCGCAATCGTTTACGTCGAGAAAGAGAAGAAGATATACGCAACAGAAAAGGATAAAAGAACATTTTACAACAAAAGTTCCACCTCTTTAAATGCATAGCGTGATAATTCGCCACATGTACGTTGCAACAGCAGATGTCCATCGTTCTCAACATTAATAATAGTTGCAACAAAGGAGCCATTCTTGTCGCGATAGTTCATTGCAACACCTACTCCCAAGAGAGATTCCTTATATTCTAAGGCAACATGTAACCTATTCCCCGTGAGTAACTTCCTATAGTAATAGGAGAAACAACTGAGTAAAACATCGAGAACATCATTTATATTGTACTTGCAACCGGTAAGTTGATACATTGATACCGGTATCTTGTCCATTTCAACAAACTGCTCTTGGTTTATATTAAGTCCAATACCAATTACAGCCTGTTCTATATTGGTATTGCAATATTGCAGTTCAAGCAACATTCCACACAATTTTTTGTTTCCTACATAAATATCATTTGGCCATTTGAGAGCAACATCTATTCCAAAATGTTTCATTGTTGCTTTTACTGCCAACGCAGCAACCTGTGAAAGAGAGAATTGCTCTTTTACATTTATGTATTGCGGACGTACAAGTATACTCACCAACAGGTTTTCGCCTGCATTAGAGTGCCACACATTGCCACGTTGTCCCCTACCCGACGTCTGTGAATGGGCTGTAACAACCAAGGCATCGGCAGCATCACCAGCCATACGCCACAAAGTATCAGCCTCATCGTTTATATAACGATTTGTAGAATCGACCTCAGCAAGATGATGAAGAAAAAAATTCATTTCCCTACTCTTCATATAATACACGCACCTTTTTAGGCAATTTCTTTAGGACCTCATTATAAGAATGGTCTATAAGTTCACAAACTAAAGCGTCGGGTAAAACTTCTATATCCAACTGATTCCAATACTTTTTATTCCAATGCCACGCCGGTGTTATTGCCGAATAATTATCGCGTAACTCTATGGCACGTTCTGGGTCGCATTTTAAGCAGAACCACTTTATATCCATCAAATCGACACATGCAAAGATTTTATTCTCGACCCGAAAGACCAAAGTTGTTTCATCGAATGGAAAATCCTCGGTCGCATTCTGTTTACTCAAACAGTACATTCGTACATCTTCAATATTCATAACTATTCAAGAGTGGGATAAAAGGCATCACGAATATGTTCTATTCTTCTACTGTCACCTGTTCCAACAACAGTAACAATATCGAAACGTACATCAAGATCTATATTTTTTCGTTTAACATAAGCATCGGCTGCCAAAATAAGACGACGAATCTTGGCAGGCGTAACAGCATCTTCGGCATTACCATAGGCTTCACCGGAACGGGTTTTTACCTCAACAAACACAAGCACATCGCGTTCTTGAGCCACAATATCTATCTCTTTATGTCCGCTACGCCAATTATATTCACGTATGGCAAAACCGGCATCAAGCAGAAACCTTGCCGCCAACATTTCACCTTTATTACCCAGAATATTATGCTCAGCCATTAAAATTGCATTTAAAACATTGCTAAGATAATGTATTATCGTTGAAAAGACAACCAAAAGTTTGTTTTTCGAACAAGTTAAATGTAAATTTGCAAAGTAAACTTTGCATAAATATGCCGCTCGCGAGAAGTTACTTACACTTCGTTTGTTTACTACATTTTGTGCAATGAAATAATTGACAAAACTTATGAGGACAAAAAAGAACACCATACCAAAAGCAACCATGGCACGCCAACAGGTGAAACGCCATACACGTATAGTGAGCCTTGTAAGTGAAGAAGAGAACAAGATAATTGATGATTATCTAAAGAAGTACAGAATCACAAACAAGAGCAACTGGATTCGCGAGACACTGCTTGCATTCATTTACAAGAACATAGACGAAGACTATCCCACACTCTTTGGGGAACACGAAATGCGTCGTTAAACTTAAAAGTCGTTTAAACTCTGTTCAAATAACATGACCGACAAAGAGTATATGAGATTTGCACTCGATGAAGCACAAAAGGCTTTTCAAGAGGACGAAATACCTATAGGTGCCATTGTGGTGTGTAACAATAGGATTATAGCACGATGCCACAATCTTACAGAGACACTTAACGATGTTACAGCGCATGCCGAGATGCAAGCAATAACAGCCGCTGCCGATAATATTGGAGGTAAATACCTAAACGAATGTACTTTATATGTAACAGTTGAGCCTTGCCCCATGTGCGCAGGAGCATTGGGATGGGCACAATTAGGTAAATTGGTATACGGAGCATCAGACGATAAAAGAGGGTTTAAACGCTATGCTCCCAATGTACTTCATCCAAAAACCGAGGTGATTAAAGGTATATGCGCCGAGGAGGCTGCTGAACTAATGAAGAAGTTCTTTGAAAGTAAACGATAAAGATTAAGACAACCTTAAGGAGAGACTTTAATCTTTTACCTCTTCGAAGGAGACATATTCACCTTCGCTCTTATCAAAAATCTTTTTCCCTTTATTTCTATTGCTTCTTTGAGTATTCGCGTTCGGTTCATGCGTCCAAGAATCATTCGAGTAAGAATCCCTATTCTCCTTTACGTTCTGTTTGCGTTTTCTTGTAAATACAGAAACCAAGGAACGAATAAAAGAGATGAACACTACCGGTACAAATACCAATAACAGAAGAAAAAATATAATAATAAAAAACAGAAATGTCATCATATCTTTACAGTTATATTACACATAGGTAATAACAAATTGTATACCGCAAAAGATTTGAGTTCGTTTATGCGACAAAATAACACATTATCTTTTGCGCAACGCCAAAGATAGAGACAAAATGACATACCATGTTATAATAAACACTGCCGATGAAAAGCCCAAAAAGAGCATTGGAATAACAGTAAGCAAAAATATGTATCTTACTTTATTCCTACGCCACGAAAGGCTCTTAAATTTAAGTGAAAACATTGGTATTTCTGAAACCATGAGATAAGAGGATAAGAATATCAACCCAATCATGATTATCCACCCCGAATGTATCTCATTCCCCAACCAATGTCCGGCACCAACGACCAACGAAGCCCAAAAAAGAGCATTTGCAGGAGTAGGTAAGCCAATAAAAGATACCGACTGCCGCTTGTCGATATTAAATTTCGCCAATCTTACAGCCGAAAATACCGCAATTAAAAAAGCCAGATACGGAAGATATTCAACTACCGGCTCAAGGAACAGCGGATATAGAAGAGACTTCATATATACATAAACCATTGCCGCTGGTGCGAAGCCGAATGTTACGTCATCGGCCAAGGAATCCATCTCTACACCCATTGGCGAACTCACATTCAACAAACGTGCAGCCATACCATCAAAAAAATCAAATACGGCACCCAATACTATGAATGCCAAAGCCCATTCAAACAGCCCTTGAAAAGCCATTGTTACAGCCACGCAACCCGAAAAGAGATTGCAACATGTTATTGCATTTGGAATATGTCGTTTTATGGAAGCCATCGTTCAATAATTTTATTTTAGTTTGGCTATTACTGTTTCATTACCTACGGTTTTCTGTTCCAGATTCACCAAGATTTCTGTATCCAATGGAAGATACACATCGACGCGGGAACCAAATTTTATGAAACCCATGTGCTGATCTATAAAACAGTCCTCGCCAACCTCGGCATATGTAACAATACGACGTGCCATAGCACCTGCTACCTGACGAACCAACACTTCAACGTCGTCATCAGTCTTTATTACAACCAAAGAGCGTTCATTTTCGGTACTTGCTTTTGGCAACCATGCCTTATGGAAACGTCCGTTTTTATGTTCCACACGAGTAACAACACCCTCAACAGGATACCAATTGGCATGTACGTTCATAGGACTCATAAAGATTGAGACCATAATTCTCTCATCTTTAAAGTGGTCGGGTTCAAAAACTTTCTCTACTACCACCACTCTTCCGTCGGCAGGAGCAACAACCGTTTTATCCACATCTCCTTCAAATATTCGTTTAGGGCTACGAAAAAAATTCACCATCAACAAATAAAGGAACAGAGAGAAACCCGAAAGAGCAACATTAAAAATTTCTATTGGTATAAAGTACCAACAAAGAGAGTTAACCAACAATAAAACCAACAGAGAGAGTAATAGAATTTCCGTGCCTTCCCTGTGAATACGTATCTTCTTAATTTTTTTAAGTTTCTTCATCGAACCACAGAATAATATATTATACCCACAAAAATAGTAACAATTTGTTAAACACCAAACAAAAATTGACAAAAACAGAGTGCCGCAGAGTAGATTAACAACAAAATGTATTAT
The DNA here is from genome assembly GCA_964512955.1 of uncultured Bacteroidaceae bacterium. GTDB lineage: Bacteria > Bacteroidota > Bacteroidia > Bacteroidales > Bacteroidaceae > HGM04593. The sequence continues at coordinate 18,811 of CAZEKX010000015.1, read as the reverse complement.
TTTCAATGTGTTAAGAAATATAAATAATTATTTATTTTTATTCTTTTAGCATTTATCGCTGTTGTTGAAAACTTTTTTCTCTTAACAACTATGCCAAATGAGCGAAATCCACTATCTTTATGAACGCAATTATACAAAAGAATTTTATGCAGGATTTTGTTCACTTACATGTACATACACAATATTCCATATTAGATGGTCAAGCGTCGGTTAAACGTTTGGTGGATAAAGCAATATCGGATGGAATGAAAGGAATTGCCGTTACCGACCATGGAAATATGATGGCGATAAAGGAATTCTACAACTACGTGAACAAGATTAACAAAGGTAAGAGTAATGAAGAAAAGTTCAAGCCTATTATTGGATGTGAGGTATATGTAGCCGAAAGACGTCTGTTTAATCGCGAACAAAAAGAGGATATTCGTGGTCATCACCTTATTCTTTTGGCAAAAAACGAAAAAGGTTATCATAATTTAATTAAGATAGTATCGAAAGCATGGTCCGAAGGTTACTACTACAACCCCCGTACCGACAAGGTGGAATTAGAGAAATACAAAGAGGGACTTATTTGTTGTTCGGCATGTTTGGGAGGTGAAGTACCACAATTGATTAAGAACGGTAACTTGGAAAAAGCCGAAGAGGTTGTAAGATGGTATAAAAGCATTTTTGGTAACGATTATTACCTTGAATTACAGTTACACAAAGCAACAGCAGAAAGAGCAAACCACGAAGTATATCCTATACAAGTTGAAGTAAACAAGCATATTATTGAATTAAGCAAGAAGTGCGATGTAAAACTTGTATGTACCAACGATGTACACTTTGTAGACGAAGAAAATGCCGAAGCACACGACCGCCTTATATGCTTAAGCACAGGTAAAGACCTTGACGACCCCAAACGTATGCTATACTCCAAACAGGAGTGGATGAAGACCAAAGCCGAGATGAACGAACTGTTCGGCGATGTACCCGAAGCACTATCCAACACTGTAGACATTTGCAACCAAGTGGAAGACTACAGCATAGACAGCGCACCAATCATGCCTACCTTTGCTATTCCAGAAGAGTTTGGAACAGAAGAGGAGTACCGTAAAAAATATACACACGAGGACCTGTTCAATGAGTTTACTCGCGACGAGAAAGGCAACGTGGTACTTTCACAGGAGGAGGGAGAGAAGAAGATAAAGAAACTGGGAGGATACGAGAAACTGTACCGAATAAAATTAGAGGGTGATTACTTGCGTAAACTAACATACGACGGAGCAAAAAAATGCTATCCGGAACCATTCTCGCAAGAACTGACAGACCGTATTGATTTTGAGTTGCACATAATGAAGACAATGGGTTTCCCCGGTTACTTCCTTATTGTGCAGGATTTTATTCGTGCCGCACGTGAAGAATTGGGCGTTGCGGTTGGCCCCGGACGTGGTTCTGCGGCAGGAAGTGTTGTTGCCTATTGCTTGGAGATTACTCGTGTTGACCCCATAAAATACGACCTGCTGTTTGAGCGTTTTCTAAACCCAGACCGTATATCACTTCCCGATATCGACGTAGACTTTGACGATGATGGACGCGGTGAAGTGCTGAAGTGGGTTACAGAAAAATATGGACAAGAAAAGGTCGCACACATTATTACATATGGTACAATGGCAACAAAACTTGCTATTAAAGATGTTGCACGTGTACAAAAACTACCATTGGATGTATCGAACCAATTGTGCAAAGCCATTCCCGACCGACTACCCGATGGCAAAAAGATGAACCTGCCAAATGCAATAGCCGCTGTACCGGAATTACGCGAAGCAGAGGCATCCCCAAACCCCGTACTACGCGACACCATTAAATATGCCAAGATGCTCGAAGGCAATGTTCGCAATACGGGAGTTCATGCCTGCGGAACCATAATTTGTCGCGATGATATTACTGACCATGTACCTATAAGTATAGCCGAAGATAAAGCCACAGGCGAAAAACTGCTTGTAACACAGTACGAAGGAAGTGTTATTGAGGAGACAGGTCTTATTAAGATGGACTTTTTAGGGCTTAAAACACTTTCGGTAATTAATGAAGCAATAATAAACATACGTCAAAGTTTAGGAAAAGAGATTGATATCGACAATATACCTATTGACGACAAAAAGACATACGAATTATATTGTAAAGGTAGTACTATAGGTACATTCCAGTTTGAGTCGCCTGGCATGCAGAAATATCTGCGTGAGTTGCAGCCTAGTACATTTGAGGACCTTATTGCAATGAACGCTTTGTATCGTCCGGGGCCCATGGACTACATTCCCGACTTTATTCAGCGCAAACACAACCCGGAACTGGTAAAATATGACCTTCCTTGCATGGAAAAATACCTAAAGGACACCTATGGCATTACTGTTTACCAAGAGCAGGTGATGTTATTGTCGCGTCTGCTGGCAAATTTCACACGAGGCGAGAGTGATACACTGCGTAAAGCAATGGGTAAGAAGTTAAAAGAGAAACTCGACGAACTGAAACCTAAATTCATAAAAGGTGGAGAGGCCAACGGACATCCTGCAAAAATATTAGAGAAAATTTGGGCAGACTGGGAAAAATTTGCGTCATACGCATTCAACAAATCGCATGCCACATGTTACTCATGGGTTGCATATCAGACTGCATACCTTAAAGCACACTATCCGTCGCAATACATGGCAGGAGCGCTAAGTCGCAACCTTTCAAATATTACCGAAATCACTAAACTGATGCAGGAGTGTACCTCCATGGGAATAAATGTCCTGGGACCCGATGTAAATGAATCGCGTCGAAAATTCAGCGTTAACAAACAGGGAGATATACGTTTTGGTCTTTGCGCCATAAAAGGAGTAGGAGAAAATGCCGTTCAAAGTATCATAGACGAACGCGAAGCAAACGGTCCGTTTACCAGTGTATTTAATTTTGTAGAGCGTGTAAACCTTACAGCATGTAACAGAAAGAACTTAGAGTGTCTGGCTTTAGCCGGAGCATTTGATGAACTGCCGGGTGGGATTGAGCGCGAACAATATATGGGACTGAACAGTAAAGGAGAACAATTCCTTGAAGCACTCATAAGATATGGGAACCGTTATCAGATAGATAAAAACGAGTCGCAAAATTCCCTGTTCGGAGACCAAGGAATGGCAGACATACCACACCCGGAAATACCGGAAGGGGGAACTTGGAGTACGCTTGAACGCCTCAACCGCGAAAGAGAGTTGGTTGGTATATATCTATCGGCACACCCATTAGATGAGTATGCACTGATATTAAATGAGTTCTGTAACACAAAAGCCGAAGAGTTTGCCGACATAGACAATTTAAAGAATCGTAAAGTAACATTTGGTGGTATTGTAAGTGAAGCTCCACGTGTGGGACAGACAAAAAAAGGCAACCCTTACGGAATAGTAAAAATTGAAGATTTTACCGGCACAGCAGAATTTCCTTTTTTTGGAGATGACTGGATACAAAAACAATTCTATTTCGCCCAAGGCACATTCTTGTACATAACAGGAAGTTGTCAACCACGACGTTGGGACCCGAATAAATTAGAATTTGTAGTAAATAACATACAATTACTGTCGGATATAAAAGAAAAAATAATAAAAAGTATAACTTTGTCGTTCGATATAATGAACCTTACACAAGAGGCATACGAAGGAATTATGGACTACGTTGAACAACACCCCGGTAATTGTAAATTACAGTTCCAGATAAAAGATGTAGAACATGAGTTCTCGTTAGAACTTATATCGAAAAGCCATAACATTGCAGTAGAACAAGAATTTATAGACTATATAAAATCGTTACCCAATATTGAATATAAACTTAATTAATAACTTATAAAATTTTTATATTATGGATTTTAATGTAACAGACAACAACTCACAAGAGTTTTTAGCAACAGAACTTCCTATTGTTCTCGATTTCAGTGCAACATGGTGTGGTCCCTGCCGCCAATTAGCACCCATCATCGACGAGTTGGCAAAGGAATACGAAGGACGCATTGCCGTTGGCAAGTGCGACATTGAAGAGGCTGCCGACCTGACCGATACATACGGAATTCGCAATATCCCGACAGTTCTTTTCATTAAGAACGGTGAGGTTGTCGATAAATTCGTAGGTTCTAAGTCTAAAGCCGAGGTACAGGCCAAATTTGAAAATCTTTTAGGATAAACTTCTGATATGCAGAACGATGAATTCAGCATGGAAGATCTCGATGACGAGAAGACCATAGCATATATACGCGAACGTCTGCCATTGGATTTAAAAGAAAAATTCAGCGACGATGAATTCTACTATTTTCTTGATACCATATACGATTACTACGAAAAAAGTGGTATTCTGGATAGCGGAAACGAATATATCGATATTGATATAAATAAGATTGCAGAATTTATCGCAAAAGAGGCTAAGAAGAATAAAATTGGAGATTACGACCCCGAGGAACTCTTCTTTATTGTAGAAGGAGAACTTGCTTACAACGGAGTAATCGACGATGAAGAGTAAAAAACCAAAGTGAGCCCCAGAAGTTTTTGTCTAACTTTTGGGGCTCACTTTATGCATAAGAGCATGCTATTTTTATATACAATATCTTAAAAAGAGCAGATTATTTACCCTTCCGTCCTGCAACAACAGGTGAAACAGGGCCAACCCAATCGACAATAAGCAGTTCATTATCTCCATCGTGCAACCAACACCCCGGTACATAAAGAGTACGTTTGGTTCCATTATTACAGAAACGTCCCAAACTATGTCCGTTTATCCAAGCCTCACCACGAGACCAAGAGTGCATATCAAGATAAAAATCTCCTTCCCCGGGCTTTGATATAAAAGTTTTGTAATAACCGGGAACAGTTGCACCCTTAACACGCTCAAACTTTTTATTATTTACAACATTGTATTCTGCAGGCAAAGGATAATTTTTCCAATTGGTTAAAGTGTCCACCATGCCATTGGTGCGATACAATTCAACAACATCTGTAAGTCCCTTATAATCTTTATAACCGAGAATATTACCAACACGCCCCATTGCATCTACAAGAATATGCAGTGTTGCATAACTGTTCGCAGATGACAATAACACAAACTCATTGTTATCATTACGATTAATAGCCACAACAGGTTTCCCATTCAAAAAGACCTGCGCATTATCATGAACACCTTTAACAAGAAGCCTATCACCATCTTGCAACTGTGGCAATATTGATTCATATAGTACTGCACCATAACCAACATTACAACGCTCCATTGTTAATGGATGAGTAGAAGTCTCATAAGAAGATATATTATCGAACAAAGGAGCAACATCACACACCTCCGTATCCGGGAGACTAAACATAGCAACACCCGACAGCCCCTCCTGGGTAAAGTTGTCATCTGCGACAAAATGTCTTATAGCCTTACCAAACGTAGAATAATGTTTATTTACAAACCCACACTCGTTTATAATGGCATCACTCATGAACGATGTTGAATATGGATAATATCTATTTCCTGTTTCAATAGCACCGGCAATATGCCCGAAAGACGTTCCACCACATACAGAAGAGATATTAACAGAGCCGACGGACGAAAACACCTCATACATACGCATATATATCTTATGCCATTCACGCACCGGTTCTTTGGCACCCCAGATATCCATGCAACGACGGTCTATATCGTAACACAATATCGGCATACTGCTTTGAATCTTCTTTACAGATGTAAAATTGGACATTGCATGTTCTTGTGTTTCTACATTTACAGCAATGACAGACTTTGGCACATTAACCTCTTGCACATGTTTCCCGGAGGAGGCAACAGTGAAGATTGAATTTGAAAATCCTGCGGCAACTGCGCTATCCTGTAACTGCAAAAGAGTTTTTTTATCGTTAGGAAACACACCCACAGGTTCACCAACCTGAATTAATGCAATGGGACCGCCATTAGATAGTTGCATATCGGATAATTGAGAGCCTAAAGCCCTATAGAAACTACCGACCTTTATCATAAGATTCTTATTATTTGCAGTAAAATCTATATCATTATCTTTTAGCAACCACCAAGGCATGCCAGCCATATCCATAAATTCATCTGTGGCGGGTCCTATGTGCAACCACACCAGGAGCCTCTGCTCCTGCGCCATACGACATAGTGTTCTAATATCGTTGCTCCCTTCGAAGTTGTAGATTCCCTCTTTCTGTTCATGCAACATCCACGGTATACGTACCGAAAGAGTATTTACCCCCATACGCTTAAGCAGTTCAATACGAGATGCCCAATATTCATACGGTATACGTGAATATGGTAGTTCTGCCGCAGCAATTTTAAATAGCGTATCGTTTCGATAGAACACCCCGTTCTTAGGAACAAGAGTCTCTATTTTCACATTCTCCTTACACCCCATGAAGAGTGTAAGGAGAATTATTGTAACGAGCGGAATAATCCTACTCATTGCCTGTCTCATAAAAAGAGTTTTTAAAGCAATTTCACAAACATCTCAATTGCCTGATATTCCGGTAAACCGATTTTATCGAACAGTTGGGCTGTTGCTTGCATACGATCCTCGGCACGTTGCCAAAACTCGCGCGAATCCTCACCGGGGAAAGGAACAATATCCTTCTGAGAGAGATGGCGGAAGATTGCATGACGTTTGCGAATCATCTCCTCGGGACTAAGAGGCACAGCCATATCAGCAACAGACAGATCCCACTCCTGCCATGCACCACGATAGAGCCATATATGGCACTCCTTAGCCCAATCCTCGTCCTTTAATTCGTCGAAAGCACGCAGAACTGCCTCTATACATACACGATGTGTACCATGCGGGTCGGCAAGGTCTCCGGCTGCATATATCTGATGAGGTTTCAATCTTTGCATCAACTCTTTCACAATCTCAATATCCTTATCGCTTAATGTACCTTTTTTAATTCCACCTGTTTCGTAGAAAGGCAAATTGAGGAAGTGTGCATTTGTACGGTCGTTAAGGCCTATTGAACGACAAGCGGCACGAGCCTCTGCACGACGTATTGCACCTTTGAAGTTCAGAAGTTCGCGAGGTTCGGGAACACCGGGAACCTTAGATGCAATAATATCTCTTATTTCGTCGAACAAATCGCCCAAGTGTCCGAATCCCATTTCACGGGCAGTATCTATGTTCTGCAAAACAACATCGTCGTTTACAGCAACATTACCCGAAGTCTCGTAAGCAACATGAACATCATGTCCCTGCTCTATAAGACGATTGAATGTTCCACCCATAGATATTACATCATCGTCGGGGTGCGGTGAGAACAAAAGTACTCGCTTTGGATAGGGGTTTGAGGGAACAGGACGAGTTGAATCATCGGCATTGGGTTTGCCACCGGGCCATCCCGATATTATGTGTTGTACATCGTTAAATACCTTTATATTTACCTGATCGTATGTGCCGACACGGTCCAACAGGTCCGATAAAGAGTTATTTATATAATCCTGGAATGTTAATTTAAGGATTGGTTTATTCACCACATTACACAACCATATAACAGCCTTACGAATAAGTTTAGGTGTCCATTCTGCAGGAGGAGCAATGAGCCATGGTTCTTTGACGCGTGTCAGTTCTTGTGCAGCAGGTTCATCAATTATAACCTGAATATTGGGATGTTGCTGAAGACTTGTTGCAGGATGGCTTTCTGTTACTTCACCCTCAATAAGATCGCGTGCTATACCGGCTTTATCCTCACCCCACATCATAAGCACAACACTCTTTGCACTGTTAATGGTTTCAAGACCCATTGTTATAGCCATCTTTGGCACGTCGTTAAGATTTGAGAAGAATTGGTTTTGTGTCTTACGGCTATTGTATGTAAGTTGCACCAAACGTGTGGTAGATTTGAAATAACTGCCCGGTTCATTGAAACCAACCTGGCCCAATTCACCAACACCCATTATCATAAGGTCGACATTGCCACGAACTCTCTCCTCGTACTCTTTACAATATTCACGTACACGCGACATGGGAATAGTACCATCGGGGAAATGAACATTCTTGGGATCAATATCAATATCATTCAGGAAATCCTCGTACACACGGTGGTTACGACTCTGAGGATTTTGAGGTTCCATAGGATAGAATTCGTCAAGGCTGTAAACCTCTACATTCTTAAAACTCACCTCGCCGGCTTTATGGCGACGTACAAGTTCGGCATACAATCCAAGTGGAGTACGACCCGTAGAGAGACCTAAAACAAAATTACCGTCGGAACGATGTCTGTTTATGGCATTTACGACAATGTCGGCTGCTTTTCTTGCACCCTCTATGGCATTCTCTGTTACCATTGTCGGTACCTTTTCAAATTTACATATACTGTCGATAGATGCCAACACCGGCAATTCACCAATTTTGGGAAGTTCGAAATTCGGATTCATAATTAAAATGGTTTTTATATGTTATTATTTATTTGTTTATCTCGTTTTTATTTTTGTTCCACTGCATTACCAACGAAGCAGGTTCTCCTTTGGCGAGCAGGGTTTTCATATATCTCATATATGGGTCTGTATGCCTAAAGAACATCTTATAACCTTCGCATAGTACATTCTTGTATGGTTCGCCATTCTTTGCATATTCAAAACGATGCTTGGGACATTCGCCTTTACAAAGGAAATAGTAATTGCATCGCTTACACTCCATGGGCAGTGCCTCGCGTTTATCGCGCCCGAAAGATTGTTGTTCCTCACTCTTATACATCTCTTGCAATGATACACTCATAATGTTACCCAAACGATACTCGGGATATACAAAATGATCGCACGAATAGACATCTCCATTGTGCTCTACCACAAGCCCATCGCCACAAGTTTCACAAAAGGAACAGAGCGAAGGCGGTACACCACACCAATTTGCCAATGTAACATCGAAGAGTTGCACAAAATTACGTCCTACATCAAATTTCACCCACTCGTCGAATATATCACACATAAACTGTCCATATCCTTTTGCCGAAACCGACCATGCCGCCTCAACAGCATCTTCTTCGTCGGGAGAGACAATAAGCGGACGTTTACCCTCATTATCACGCAGACGAACATATTCTACAACCGGAAGAAACTGCATATAAGGACTTAAAGAACTTATAAACTTATAAACCTCTTTTCCACGCCCCTCACAACGGGCATTTACTGTTGAGAGAATATTAAACTGTACATTCTTTTGTCTCATAAGTTCTATCGCTCTCATGACACGTGCGAATGTTGGGGCACCACCACAATCCTTACGAAAAGCATCGTGTATATCCTCGGGACCGTCAAGAGACACTCCTACAAGAAAATTGTTTTCGCAGAAGAAATCGCACCACTCTTCTGTTACAAGAATTGCATTTGTTTGCAAAGTATTTTCAATGGTTTTACCATTGCGATACTTCTCTTGCAGTTCAACCGCTCTTTTATAGAATGGCAGACCCGCCATAAGCGGTTCACCACCATGCCAGCAAAATACCACATGTTGTTGTGATGCTCCTTGCATATACTGTTTAATATACTCTTCGAGAAGTTCATCACTCATTTTAGGCATCTGCCCCGAATATATTTCGGCTTTATCTCGATAGTAACAATAATGACAATCGAGGTTGCATGCCGAGCCTATCGGCTTTATCATTGTTGCAAATGCCGGCAAACGGCTCATCTTTGCAACATCTCCAAGACTCAGATTGTTTCTTTTGTTACTTTTCATCCTTATGTTTTTCTCTTATTTTGCTATATACTGCTCTTCGTTATAACGAATTTGCAATTTCTGTAATTGGTTTTTAAGACTATCGATTATTTCCTCGGTACCCTCCTTACCATATATATTATTAAGTTCATTAGGGTCGTTGTGCAAGTCAAACAACTCCCAAGTATCTATATCCTCGTAAAAGTGTATCAATTTATAGCCTTCTGTACGTACTCCACAGTGTGGTCTAACCGCATGTTCGTCGGGGAATTCATAATAGTGATAATACAATGCCTTACGGTCGGACGACCATTTTTTCTCTTTAAGTAGAGGCAATAGAGATTCACCATGAATATCTTGTGGAATATCCACGCCGGCAAGTTCAAGGAAAGTAGGCGCATAATCTATGTTCTGAACAAGTTCCGGTATATCACCTTTTACACCGCCCGGCAAACGCATAAGCAGAGGAGTGCGAAAAGACTCTTCGTACATAAAACGTTTGTCGAACCAACCATGTTCACCCATGTAGAAACCTTGATCGGAGGTATAAACCACAAGGGTATTCTCATCGAGTCCGTTAGCCTCTAAATAGTCAAGAACACGCCCAACGTTACGGTCGACCGATGTTATAACACGCAAATAATCGCGCATATATTGTTGATATTTCCATTCTGTAAGAGCATCACCCTGCAGGCTATCTTTCTTAAATTTTGCAATAACTTTGTCATAGTGTGCATCCCATGCGGCCTTTTGGTCGGGGTTCATACGATTATACAAGGCACGTCCCCCCGCCTCATGTATCGGACTGCCATGTACCTCATTTTCTTTGTCTGCCATCTTAAGGTCGTATATAATATCCATATCATCACGTATAGACATACGTTGTCCTTGAGCGGCAAGACGCCCTTCGTAGTTATCGTAGAATGTTTCGGGTATCGGGAACAACTTATCACTGAAGAGTTCGAGGTCGCAAGTATCGGGCATCCATGTACGATGCGGTGCTTTATGATGTAACAACAGACAGAAAGGCTTGCTTTCATCTCTACCGTTTTCCAGCCAATCGATAGCGATATCGGTGGTGATATTTGTTGCATATCCTTGTCGCTGTACTCTTTCACCATTTCTTATAAATGTAGGATTATAGTAATCGCCCTGACCAATGAGTATATCCCAATGATTGAAACCTGTTGGTTGCGATGTCAAATGCCACTTTCCAACAACTGCGGTTTCATAGCCCTGTGCCTGCAATAATTTGGGGAATGTCTGCTGAGCACCATCGAACGAAGAACGGTTATTTGTAAACCCGTTTGCAAGACTATGTTTGCCGGTGAGCATGCATGCACGACTGGGACCGCTTATAGAGTTCGCCACAAAACTATTTGTAAAGCGTACACCGTCGGCTGCTATACGATCAATGTTAGGTGTATTTATATATCGAGTATCGTATGCACTTATTGTTTGGTACGAATGATCGTCGCACATAATAAATAGAATATTCATAGGTTTATCCCCTACTTTATTGTCCGGCGCATTTACAGATGCTCCAACAGGCAACACTGCAGAGCCCAACAACGACAAGCACAACATCTTTTTAATTTTGTCTGTATTCTCCATATACAATTTACTTTACATTTTAAATATTTATTAAAGTAGCGTACAAAAACAGATTCTGCATACACAAAGCGAGTTTATTATTACTACATCATTGCAAAAATAAAACAATCCATTAAAATATGTGTTATTTTTTAAATGTTTTTACGTCTTATATTTTTTAAAAAATAATAAAAAATGAAAAAGAGGCAAAATTGTCAATAAAGAATAAAACGCATGCAGGATTTGTACAAATCCTGCATGCGTTTTATTGAAGTAGTAACATTTTTATTTCCATCCGAGAGCCGATGCTCCAAGTACAGCGGCATCAGCACCGGGCAAAGAAGATTTAAGCACTTTCACCTTGTCTTTCCACAAGAAGACAACATCCTCATTCATCTTGCGACGAATAGGTTCAAGCAACAACTCGTCTGCATTTGCAAGACCTCCAAAGAGTATAATTGCCTCGGGAGCCGAGAATGCTATAAAATTACAGAATGCTTCACCAAGCACCTCTCCTGTAAATTCAAAAATCTCTTTTGCAAGAGCATCACCTTGAATAGCAGCATCGTAAAGCATCTTAGATGTCAATTTCTCACTCTCAATACTGCGCAATACACTTGCATCGCTACGAGTCTCTAACCATATACGTGCTGTACGCACAATACCTGTTGCCGATGCGTATGTTTCCAAACAATCTACACGACCACAACCACAAGAACGTCCTTCGAGTACGGGAGCAGTAACATGACCCAACTCGCCTGCGAAGCCATCATGACCATATATTAATTGTCCACCGGCAACAACACCGCTACCGACACCTGTTCCAAGAGTTATAACAATGAAATCGTTCATTCCTTGCGCCACACCATACTTCATCTCGCCAATAGCGGCAGCATTGGCATCGTTGGTAACTTTAGTTGTGAGACCGGTCTTTTTCTCTATTAACCAACCCAGAGGAACAATACCTTTCCAAGGGAGGTTTGCTGCGTTCACAATCTCACCGGTGTAATAATTTGCCATTGGAGCACCAATGCCAACACCTTCAACTTTTCCTTCGCAACCATTCTCTTGAATGAGTTTCTTGATTACATTCGACACCGCATCGGTATAATCCTCTATTTCGGTATAAGCCTGCGTTTTAACAGAATCTTTGGCAACAATGTTACCTTTTACATCAACAAGACCTATAACGGTATTTGTACCGCCAAGATCGATTCCTATTACATAGTTTGTACTCATAAGTTATATTTTATTTGTAAATAATGCTATCTTTTTGCCTAACAATGGAAATCTTGCGAATGTAAACAAAAAAAATCAAGTTTAATTACATAAAACATAAAATATTTACTTATAACGCGAAAAATAGAAAAAAAAGAGAATAAGTTTTTTAATCACCAAATTCTTTTTATATCTTCGCAAATACATTGATACAAATGTTGTATATCCATTTACATAGATAAAACGATAATATTCTTTCAAACTTAAAACAAATAAAAAAATGGCTGATACAAAAATGCAGGCTATTGCCGACAAGTTCGCTTTAGAAGGAACTATTACAGAGATTAAAGCATTGGGAGCAGGTTTCATTAACGACACCTTTATTGTAAAGACCGAAGGAGATACACCAAACTATATCCTTCAGCGTAAAAACCACAACATATTCCCCAATGTACCAGGAATGATGGATAACATTTACCGAGTAACAAACCATATAAAAGAGAAGGTAAAGGCTGCCGGTGGCGACCCCATGCGCGAAGTTCTTACCGTGGTACCTGCAAAAGACGGTGCACTATACTACAAAGATGGCGAGGATTATTGGGCAGTTTGCACATTCATCGAAGGTTCCGTAACACACGAAGTGGCAAACACCCCCCGCTTGGCATTCATGGGCGGTAAAGGAATTGGAAAGTTCCAAGCACAATTGGCAGACTTCACAGAGCCTTTGGCAGAGGTTATCAAAGGATTCCATAATATACGTTGGCGTTTCCAGCAGTGGGACGAGGCGCTTGCTGCCGACAAAGCAGGTCGCAAAGCCGAACTTGCCACAGAAATTGAATGGATTGAAAGCCGTCGTGCCAAAATGCTTGCATTCTGGGAAATGGTAGAGGACGGACGCCTCCCCTTACGTGTTACCCACAACGATACAAAGTTGAGCAATATCCTTTTCGACCAGAACGACGAAGTGCTTTGCGTAATCGACCTCGATACAGTTATGAGCAGCACATCGCTTAATGACTTTGGCGATGCAATTCGTTCATACACCAACACCGGTGCAGAGGATGATGAGGACCTGAGTCGCGTATCCATGGACATAGAGACATTCAAGAACTACACAGCAGGTTACCTGTCGGAGCGTGCCGCATCTATGGTTGATACCGAAAAAGAGTGGTTGGCATTCTCGGCTCTCTACATCACATACGAGCAAGTACTCCGTTTCTTGATGGACTACATCGATGGTGATACATACTACAAAACACGTTACGACAAACACAATCTTGTACGTACCCATGCACAATATAAACTATTGCAAAGCATGGAGGAGCAATATCCCGAAATGCAGAAGATTGTAAAGGAACTTACAAAGTAAATTTGATAAATATACAAAAAACAGAGGCTTTCAAAGAAAGCCTCTGTTTTTTTGTATAAATTGAATTTATTTGATATAGTTTAGTCTATTTCCAAATTCCAATTTATATTGCAACTTTCACACTCTTTCCTTCAAGTGTAACGATATATATACCATCTGATAATGGAACTCTTATTGTATTTGATGTTACAGTTATAGTTTCAACCAACAAACCGGTGTCATCATATATTTGTATACTTTCACCTTCATTTACATTTGATATTACGACACAGTTATCGGTTGCATAAACTTTTGCACGACTTACGCCAACTCCTTTTGCGGACAAATTATGAGACTCAAAGGCAATGGACAGAGTTGTATTTTCTGACATTTCGCTTAACTCCAATGCGCCATCTTCACCAATGCGGCTGGTTATATCTTCCCCATTAAGAAAAACAGAATGTAAAGCCCATCCTTCTGACGGCTCTATAAAGAAGCTATACGTTTCCCATTCATATACGAGCAACTTGGTACAACCACCCTCTGCCTGTTTTATTGTAAGTAATGACGGATTAGGCTCACCATAATGAAGATGCCAAGCAACATAAACTATGATATTACCGGAGATATCCAATATCAACTCGTTGTTTACGACTTCAGAGGTTACATCTTGTCCATCAACAACAACACTGCCTAACTCGTACCATACCTCTTCATCTGAATAAGGTATAAATTTCATGGTAATTTTGTCCCCCTTGTTCACTGATACCCCTACTAACTCACTTTCTTTTACTTGCAAATCGCCGATTTCAACGTAGCCGCCGTATGAATTATCAATCACAACAGAAAACACATTGCTTTGTATATTCTCATCTTCCACAATATTTAAGAAGTTCTTCCACACAGGAGCATTCTTATAAGCATCTAATGCGCCTTTCGGAACTCTAAGTGTCGCATTAAGATAAGTAACTGCATCAAAATTAGACTCTATTATAGCAATAGGAGACGGATTACAGATTGTAATGCTCTTTAATGAAGTACAACCGAAAAATGTTTTTTCTCCACCCCAAACAGCCAAAGTACTGGGAAATACTATCGACTCTAAGTTTGTACAATTTTCAAAAGAGGCATTGTATAAACCATTATCCAACTGACATACTCCCAAGGGTATTTCAATTGTTTTCAATGATTTGCAATCGCAGAATGCACCTTCTATAACTTTTAGGTTTGGCATATCTATAGTTTCTATTCCACTATTTCTAAATGCATCTTCTATGGTCTCTACTCCTTGTGCTGTAACACTTTTCAAATTATCGCAGTCTTTAAAAGAACGGTTCAAAGACTTTACATTAGCAGGGATTGTCACATTTGTAATATTAGGACAATTACTACATACATCTTCTAAAAAAGTAACTTTTTCACCAAATGTAATTTCTTTAAATGAACCTCCACCATAAACAATGTTTGTTCCTTGATCTCCGGCAATATTCCTACCTAAATACACTGTTTCGGTCACGTCACCATCAATCAATCCACGAAAACACCGTATAGGAGTATCGCCATCTTCTATTATTAGATGTTCAAACGAGCCATATAAATCACCAACACCTAGTGCCGAATGTGTCGCTGAGCAAACATCCACAATATTCTCATGTATAGTCAAGGTGCCGATATGACACGCAATGAAAGCATAAGGATTAATCTCTGTGACAGAAAAGACCCGACCGGAATATTCTACTGTCTTAGGTATCACAATATCTCCACTGTAAGTGGCAGTTCTTCCATTGCTATATTCATTTTCATCGCCCATGCAAGTAACCTCAACAGTTAAATCTGTAAGAGAAAGAATATTATAATAGAATCCATCCGCTTCAAAATCATAAGATTTAGCAAACAAAGTAAAGGTTACAAATACAATTAACAAATTAAATCTTTTCATTTTTATTAGTATAAGAAAAGGCGTGTACTATTCGACGCTTGTATCTTCTTTGGTACCGCCAAGTAACCATACGCACAACAAGCAAAGAATAGTTCACGCCATAGCGCGAACCTTCTCATTGCTTATTCTCGTGCGTTTGAAATTTTGGCGGTTTCAAGAAGAGAAAACAAGAATTAAAAGTTCTATATCAATATACCAAGAACGGATAGAACGCCTTATTGGTTAATAAATTAGAGTTAATTAACTTATTGGAGAGTTACAATACTATCACACTCCAAAACTTTCATAATAAGGGTTAGTTCTATTTTTTACTTCATAGGCAAATCTTTTATACGTTAATACTATTTATACATTTTTACAAAGAATAAAACCAATGTGATGTTTTTTACTTAACAACCTCGAGTTCCTTACCCACCTTGATAAATGCAGCAATGGCACGGTCGAGATGCTCTTGTTCATGTGCCGCCGAAAGTTGTACACGAATACGAGCCTGACCTTTGGGAACAACCGGATAATAGAAACCGGTTACAAAGATACCCTCTTCGGCCATCTTTGCGGCAAACACCTGCGATAGTTTTGCATCGTACAACATAACGGCACATATAGCCGACTGTGTAGGTTTGATATCGAAACCGGCAGCCAACATCTTGTCGCGGAAATAGTTTACATTACCCTGCAATTTATCGTGCAATGTATCACTTTCGCCTAACATCTTAAACATTTCGATAGAGGCACCTACAACCGAAGGAGGCAATGAGTTAGAGAAGAGATAAGGACGCGAACGCTGACGTAACATATCGATTATCTCCTTGCGTCCTGTGGTAAAACCACCCACTGCACCACCAAATGCTTTTCCAAGTGTTCCGGTGAAAATATCGATACGACCATAGCAATCGAACTGCTCGGCAACACCATGTCCTGTTGCACCCACAACGCCTGCAGAATGGCTCTCATCTACCATAACAAGAGCATCGTACTTCTCGGCAAGGTCGCATATTTTATCCATAGGAGCCACATTGCCGTCCATTGAGAACACACCGTCGGTTACTATAATACGGAAACGTTGTGCCTGCGCCTCTTGAAGACAACGCTCCAAGTCGGCCATATCGGCATTGGCATAGCGATAACGTACAGCCTTGCAAAGGCGAACGCCATCGATGATGGATGCATGATTCAAAGAGTCGGAGATAATAGCATCTTCGGCTGTAAAGAGAGGCTCGAATACACCACCGTTAGCATCGAAACAAGCCGCATAAAGTATTGTATCCTCGGTGTGAAAATAGTCGGCAATAGCCTTCTCAAGCACCTTGTGTTGGTCTTGTGTTCCACAAATGAAACGAACCGATGACATACCGAAACCGCGAACAGCCATAGCCTCTTCTGCTGCTTTAATGAGACGGGGGCTGTTTGCCAAACCTAAATAGTTGTTAGCACAAAAGTTAAGTGCTTTTGAACCATCTTCGAGAGTAATCTCTGCCGACTGAGAAGAGGCTATATTACGCTCTCTCTTGTACAAACCCGCCTCATCTATCGCTGCGAGTTCATTCTGTAAATGTTGTTGAAACTTACCGTACATTGTTTGTAAATTTATTATTTCTATTCTATTAACGAATTACCTGTTTGTTTAGAATATTTATTATTCGATTGCAAATGTAATTTATTTCGAAGAGAATGTTATATTTTAATGAAAAAAAATTTTGATAGAAGTATAAGAGTTGTTTAAATTTTATTGAAAAAAAGAAAGAAAAGCGATACAAGGAACAAAAAAATAGATGTATATTCGCAACGATATTTCGAAGAGAACATACAGAAAAATCTGTATCACATTGATGAGACAACATTAACACATTGATTATAAATATGAAAAATGTACTAATCATCGGTTCCACCGGTCAAATCGGTTCCGAACTTACAATGACATTGCGTAAGCAAATTCCTAATGGGAATATTGTTGCAGGTTACATTCAAGGTGCAGAGCCAAAAGGTGAATTGCTCGAGAGCGGTCCCTCGGCTATAGCAAATGTTTGCGATGCAAAACAACTTGCCGACATTGTTGACAAATACAATATCGACACAATATACAACCTTGCAGCATTGCTCTCGGCTGTTGCCGAAGCAAAACCGTTACTGGCTTGGGATATACAGATGAATGGTCTTATAAATATTCTTGAGATTGCACGCGAAAAGAAGTGCGCTGTATTTACTCCAAGTTCAATTGGTTCATTTGGTCCCAACACTCCGCGCATGAATACTCCACAGGACACCATACAGCGTCCTCGCACAATGTATGGAGTAACAAAAGTTGCAACAGAATTATTGAGCGACTACTATTTTACAAAATATGGTGTAGACACACGTGCGGTACGTTTCCCCGGACTCATATCGAATGTGACACTTCCCGGAGGAGGAACAACAGACTATGCCGTAGAGATATACTATGCAGCGGTTAAAGGTGAAGATTTTGCATGCCCCATAAAAGCCGGAACATTCATGGATATGATGTATATGCCCGATGCACTTAAGGCTGCGATAGACATTATGAATGCCGACCCTTCGCGTCTTGTACACCGTAATGCATTCAACGTTGCCTCAATGAGTTTCGACCCCGAAATAATTAAGAATGCTATACTTAAATATATCCCCGACTTCAAGATGCACTATGTTGATGACCCTGTACGTCAGGCTATTGCTGAGTCTTGGCCCGACAAGATGGATGACAGTTGCGCACGTAATGAGTGGGATTGGTGTCCTACATACGACCTCGACAGTATGACTGTAGATATGATTAAGGTTCTCAAGGAACGTTACGGTAAATAAATACATTTCCATATATAAAAATAGTCCCGAGAACATGTTTGATCTGACCCCAAAAAGTTGGACGGATTAATAATAAGTTTTATTGGTAAAGAGTTCGGTATTGCACCGGGCTCTTTCCTTTTAGTCTCAGTTTAATTCTGTCATTATTGTAGTAATGGATATACCTCTTCAGTTCTTGTTTAAAGTGATCCATATCCTCGAACTTCTGCAAATATAG
>CAZEKX010000014.1:0-34813 GCA_964512955.1 uncultured Bacteroidaceae bacterium | reverse complement strand
ATGCCTCAAGGAAGCTCTTTCCGATGACTTTAAGACATACCAGAAGAAGATTGTATCAAACGCCAAGGCTCTCAGTGAGGCTCTTATATCCAACGGATTTAACCTTGTTTCCGGCGGTACCGACAATCACCTTATGCTTCTTGATTTAAGAAACATGGGCATTACGGGTAAGGAAGCTGAACACAGACTCGATGAGGTAGGTATTACATGCAATAAGAATGCAATACCCTTTGACCCCGAGAAGCCTTTTGTAACAAGTGGTGTACGTATAGGTACTCCTGCCGTAACCTCACGCGGTATGAATGAAGATGATATGAAGGAAATCGCCGACCTTATTGCTCTTACACTTAAGGATTTTGAAGGCAGTAAGGATGAAGTTAAGGCAAGAGTTGGTGCACTTTGTGACAAATATCCCTTATATGAATAATACGGAGGCAGTAGATTGAAGCCGCTTGCAGACTATATAAGACCCAAAAAACTTGATGAGGTCGTTGGACAAAGACATATATTAGGCAGTGATAAACCTCTGTCAAATATCATATTATCAAATGATATTCCAAATATGATTTTTTACGGACCATCCGGTACCGGTAAGACTACCGTTGCCAACATTTGCGCAGCTTTGACATCCAAGAAGCTCTTTAAGCTCAACGCAACAACGGCATCGCTCAAGGATATCCGCGAGGTTGCTGCCGCAACAGATGATATCGAGGGCAGAAGCTCCGGCGTGCTTTTGTATCTTGACGAGATACAGAACTTCAATAAAAAGCAACAGCAGTCACTTTTGGAATATATAGAAAATGGTTCAATCACACTTATCGCAAGCACTACCGAAAATCCGTATTTCTACATATATAATGCTGTCCTTTCCAGGTGCACGGTGTTTGAATTTAAGCCTGTATGTGCAGAAGACATTGTACCTGCGCTCAAAAGGGCAGTGTGTATAGCAAATGATATCTACGGCAAAGATATTAAGGCTGATGATGATACTTTTCTTCAAATTTCAAATTCTGCATACGGTGATGTCCGCAAAGCAATCACTATACTGGAAATGTGCATTAAGTCATCCATGTCTTTGGATGAAGAAGTCATAATTAATTCCGATTCTGTTACGGCTATTACGCAGAAAAGCAGCTTTGCCTTCGACAGAGACGGCGACAATCACTATGATGTACTTAGTGCATTTCAAAAGTCCATCCGGGGTTCCGACCCTGATGCAGCAGTACATTATCTTGCAAGGCTTATAGAAGGCGGGGATCTTATATCCATATGCCGCAGGCTGCTTGTAATCAGTGCAGAGGATATCGGATTGGCGTATCCCAACGCAATTGCCGTAACAAAGGCGTGTGTGGATTCGGCTATGCAGCTTGGATTTCCGGAGGCAAGGATTCCGCTGAGCGAAGCGGTAATATTTCTTTCGGGATTACCCAAGTCCAATTCCGCAATTTGCGCAATTGACGAAGCATTAAATGATGTGCGAAACGGCAAGGCCATTCCCATCCATTGCAGGGTGTTCAATTGTTCGAAGAATAGTGATATAATATATCCGGCAAGTATTGCTGTTACTGCACCGCCTACAAAGCCTTCCCACGATTTTTTCGGAGAAATACGTTCGAACATTTTATGGCGTCCTATGCTGCATCCTACACAGAATGCACCGGTGTCGTTACTCCACAAAAATATAAATATGGCAATGGGAAATATGTAGTTGTATCCGTTGCCACCATGTGCCGCTAAGATATTGAGTATTGCAAACGGTAGTGCCGCATATATTTGTGATAGGGTAAAATAGGCATAGTTCTCAGTTGCTCCTCCCTCTTTTCGGTATAGTTCGCGTACAAATATGTATATAACCAACAATATATAAGGGATAAACAACATCATGGTATTTGCAATTTCAAGGTATGTTGTGGCAAAGAGTGCAAAAAACAGATAAACTCCACCTAAAACAGCCAGATATGTGCTGAATGTCGTTTTCTTGTACTCTTGAACGAGATTGCAGAACTCGTTTACTGCCAGCCCGGTAACAATGGCAAACAATACTCCGAACGATATATGGTTATATAATATCGCCGATATGAGCAATGATACAAATACCAATCCGGTTACTCCACGAATAATTAACTTTTTCATAGTAGATTGTTTAATTGTTTTTATTTTACTCTTTGTTATTTGTCTCTTCGTTGTTTAAATCGGCAGTGCTTTCTGTAGTGATTGTTTCGGCTTCGGTTTTTTCCTCTTTTTCGAAAATCTCCTCACTGCGCGATGTCCAAGGACGTTTACCAAATATTTTCTCCACATCCTCGGCAAAAATCACCTCGTTCTCCAGCAGAACTTTTGCCAGTTGAGCATGCCCATCCTTGTGTTCCAAAAGCATTCTCTTCGCTCTCTCATATTGGCTGTTTATCAACGATTTAACTTCGTTGTCAATTAGTTCTGCTGTCTTTTCGCTGTATGGGCGTTGGAATGAATATTCGCTATTGTTGTAGTAACATAAATTGGGTAATTTATCGCTCATACCCGCGTATGCAATCATTCCGTAAGCCTGTTTTGTAACGCGCTCAAGGTCGTTCATTGCTCCTGTTGATATATGTCCTGTGAACAACTCTTCGGCTGCACGACCACCCAAAATTGCGCACATCTCATCGAGCATTTGCTCTTTGGTGGTTATCTGTCGTTCTTCGGGTAGATACCATGCTGCACCCAACGCACGTCCTCGTGGTACAATTGTTACTTTTATAAGCGGGTTGGCATGCTCCAAGAACCACGATAATGTTGCGTGTCCTGCTTCGTGAAGGGCTATCGTCTCTTTCTCGTGGTTTGTCATCACCTTGCTTTTCTTCTCTAATCCGCCAACTATACGGTCTACAGCGTCGAGAAAGTCCTGTTTGTCTACCGCTTTCTTTTGGCGTCGTGCCGCAATAAGTGCCGCTTCGTTACATACGTTTGCTATGTCTGCTCCCGAGAATCCGGGTGTTTGACGTGCCAGAAGATCTACATTAACCGATTCATCCAGTTTTAGAGGACGTAAGTGTACTCCAAAAACCTCTTTACGCTCGTTCAAGTCGGGAAGGTCCACATGTATCTGACGGTCGAAACGTCCGGCACGCAATAATGCTTTGTCAAGAATATCGGCACGGTTGGTTGCAGCCATTATAATAATACCACTGTTTGTACCAAAACCATCCATCTCGGTAAGCAATTGGTTGAGAGTGTTCTCGCGCTCATCATTTCCACCCATTGCCGGGTTCTTGCCTCGTGCGCGACCTACAGCATCAATCTCATCGATAAAAATAATGCAGGGGGCTTTCTCTTTTGCTTGGCGGAACAGGTCTCGTACACGCGATGCACCTACACCTACAAACATCTCTACAAAGTCGGAACCTGACAGTGAGAAGAACGGTACATTTGCTTCACCTGCCACAGCCTTTGCCAAGAGGGTTTTACCGGTTCCCGGAGGTCCTACCAATAATGCACCTTTAGGAATTTTTCCTCCCAAATCGGTATATCGCTGTGGGTTCTTGAGAAAATCTACAATCTCCTGCACTTCTTGTTTTGCCCCCTCTTGTCCGGCTACATCTTTGAATGTGATACGGTCGTCTTTGCCCTTGTCGAACAAACGTGCTTGTGATTTGCCCACATTAAATACTCCACCACCGCCTTGTGCGCCACCACTCATACGACGCATTAAGAATATCCATATACCCACAAAGAATATAAGAGGTAGTATATTTATAAGAAAACCGTTCCAGAACTGTGGCTTCTCTTTGTTTACAATACTGCCGTTGAATTTTTCTTTATCCAAGAACTCTTCAAATTTCTCAGCCGAACTTATGCGTGTTGTTACAATTGTTCGCTCACTTGCTCTCGATGGGGTTTTTTCGAAAATATATTTTGCCGAATCGGGGTATATAAGTGCTTCTGCCTCGTTATTATCATAAATAACCAACTTCTCTACATATCCTTTGGATATATAGTTTTTAAATTCGTTATAAGCAACCTCTTTGGTGTATGCACCACCATCGCCTCCGAACATATACAAGGCCATCAAGGCTATAACTATAACCGTATAGAACCATGTAAAGTAGTTCTTCTTACCACTGTTTTTATTGTTTGCCATATCTTTTCTTCTATTTCTCTTTTAATCCAGGTCGGGAATTGTGGTCAGTTTTGCATCTGCCCACAAGTGTTCAATGTCGTAGAACTCACGCATGTCGGGTAGAAACACATGTACCAGAATTTCGCCGTAGTCCATTGCCACCCATTGGGCATTTCTTAAACCGTCTACGGCATAGGGCTTGTAACCGCATTTTACACGAAGTTCATCCTCTATTGAGTCGGTAATGGCACTAACCTGTGCCGGTGAGTTTCCTTGACAAATAACGAAATAATCGCAAATAGTGTTTCCTAATTTAGTGAGGTCGGCTATTACAATGTTTTTCCCTTTTTTGTTTTGAATAGCCTCGGTAATATGTTTAATAAGTGTTTTGCTGCTTAAATTCTTTTTCTGCATAGCAATTTTCTGTATATTTTGTTGATAACCTTATTTAAAATATAAATTATTTGCGAAGATAGTTAGATTTATCCTCTTTTTGGACTATTGTCATGTTTTTTTTGAATTATTTAAGTAAAAAAACAGTTCAAACATTTTTTTTAAAGAAAAAAGTAGTATCTTTGCATCGCAATTGAGACTTGGGCGATGGTGTAATGGTAACACTACAGATTCTGGTCCTGTCATTCAAGGTTCGAGTCCTTGTCGCCCAACAAACCCAGGCTTAGGTCTGGGTTTTATTTTTTATATACCACAATATCCATCATTACATCGTGTTCATCGAGTGGTATCCGGTCTGCTAATTGGCACGAAAAGCAGATTCCTATTTTTTTTGCACGAAATCCTTTGCGCGACATATATTTGTCGTAAAAACCTTTACCTCGCCCCATACGTGCTCCATGTTGTGTAAATGCAACGCCCGGTACAATCATTACATCTATATCCGAAGGAGAAACTGCTTCTCCTGCTGTTGGCTCCTGTATATTATATGTTCCACGCGCTATATTATCGGGGTTATAAGGGAAAAATTCCATTTCGTCGCTAATAATGCGTGGTATTACCACTTTACACTGTTTCGAAATCTCTTTTAGGAGTCTGTCGGTAGAGGGTTCGTCGGGTAGTGAAGAGAATAGTGCAACAATATGTGCTTTTTGTAGTACGTCGAGCAACATTATACGTC
Source organism: uncultured Bacteroidaceae bacterium (assembly GCA_964512955.1). GTDB lineage: Bacteria > Bacteroidota > Bacteroidia > Bacteroidales > Bacteroidaceae > HGM04593. Next base: position 29,582 of record CAZEKX010000014.1, on the reverse strand, counting down.
GGTATATTTCATCCGATTCTATTGCTTTTTCTTTCTCTGTGAGTTTTTTTACCTCGTTTCTTATGCTCTTTCTTAAAACCTGTTTATCCATTGTGATGTTTCTCGTAGTATTCCAAGAGTTTTCCGGCTGCAACGAACGATGTCATTTTTCCATTGAGTACAAGACTTTCGTAGTTGGTAAGCAGTTCATTCATTCCATGGGCGTTGTAAAAACGTGTACGCAACTGTTCGTCGATGGTCTCATACATCCAATATTTTGCCTGAGTGTGGCGACGCTCCTCGAAATATCCCGAACTCTTCACTTTGTCGATATACTCGAAAATCATATCCCACACCTCTTTAATACCGATATTGTAGAATCCTGAATAGGTAAGTACCTGTGGGCGAATACCGCTCTGTGGCATGGGAAACAGTTGTAGTGCATTTCGGTAATGAACTGCTGCTCTCTTCGCCTCTTCAACATTATTACCGTCGGCTTTATTTATGACAATGCCATCTGCCATCTCCATTATTCCTCGTTTTATTCCCTGCAACTCGTCTCCGGCACCTGCTATCTGCAAAAGAAGAAAGAAGTCGACCATTGAACATACTGCTGTTTCACTCTGTCCCACACCAACAGTCTCGACGAAAACTGTATCGTATCCGGCTGCCTCGCAAAGGACTATTGTTTCACGTGTTTTACGTGCAACTCCGCCCAAAGAACCTGCTGACGCACTTGGACGTATAAAGGCGTTAGGGTGTTGCGATAGTTGCTCCATACGTGTCTTGTCGCCTAAAATACTGCCTTTGCTACGTTCGCTGCTGGGGTCTACAGCAAGAACTGCCAATTTCCCTCCTTTTTCGTGTAGTACATGCATACCGAATGTATCAATCGATGTGCTTTTTCCTGCACCGGGGACACCGGTTATTCCAATACGTACCGAGTTACCCGAATATGGCAGACATCGTTCTACAACCTCTTGTGCCAGTATTTGGTGTTCGGGCAAAAGACTCTCTACCAATGTAACTGCACGTGATAGAATTGTTACATCTCCACGAAGTATGCCGTCTACATAGTCGTTTACCGACAAAACGGGTGCTCTTTTGCGTCTCATCTGCGAAAGATATGGGTTCAGAGTTTTTGGTTGCTCAACTCCTTCATTTACCTTTAGTCCTTTGTATGCTTTGTCATTTTCGGGGTGTTCCATATAAAAACTTCTTTGGTGCGAAGATAAAAAAATAAGGTTTCGCATGCAATTATGCGAAACCTTATTTTATAATAATTTGTAGTTTATGAAACCGGCAATACCATTATTTCATAGCGAAACTGTTGCTCATGATAAGTTGGCGAGCCATATTTACTCCGGCATCGTCGAGAGTAACATTCATTGTCTCACCGTTCAACAAGAACAATTGAGCATTTTCGGCATCAATCATCTTCATTATTTTGTTCATCTGGTTGTTGTATTCAACACTCCAACTCTGGTCTGCACCGTCCCAAATAAGATTCATGGCTGTGTCGCCGTTGCTGATATTATAACCATTCTCGCATGTTGTTATTGTAATATCCTCACCTTTTGAGTTCTTTACAATCTTAGTCTCACCTGCATTCTTGCCAAGTGCGTTGTTTCCGGTCCAGAACTCAATAGAGTTAAGTACAAGGATGTCGGCAAATATAGATAGTTCATAAACGGGAATAATGTGCATTCCAATGAATACCAATTCGTTTACAAACTTATTGCCAATGCTGTCGTTCCATGCTTTGATTTTGCTTGTCAAACCGAAAGAACCGATACAAGAAGACAATACGATACATGCAGACATTAACACTGCTACAAACTTGAAATTCTTTTTCATAGTTTTTTAATTTAAAGGTTAATATAAATAGGTAAATTATAATACTCCGTTAACAACCAAAGCCTTTACAAGCGAGTAGAACTTCTCGACCGTAGGAATCTCTACACGTTCGGTTGGTGAGTGAGGCGACATCAGTGTAGGACCGAATGATACCATATCCATGTTGGGATAGTTGGTAGAAATGATTCCACATTCAAGACCAGCATGAATAACACGTACATCGGGCTCTTTACCAAACATCTCGTTGTATGCTTTCTTTAATGCGGCAAGCAAGGGTGAATTTACGTTGGGTTGCCAACCGCTATAGCCACCACTTAATTCAACCTTCATACCTGCCATTGCAAAGCAACTCGACAATTGTAATGCAAGGAACTCTTTCATTGTATCACAAGAACTGCGAGCGAGAATGTTTATTTCTGCTGTACCATCTTCTATTTTTACAATAGAAAGGTTGCTCGATGTCTCAACAGTGTCGGGTATTGTGGGTATGAAACGTAATACTCCATCGTGGCATGCAAGAATTACATCTATAAGATTGTCCTGTATCTCTTCGGGAACAACGGTCTCAGGCATTTCATACTCCTCAACATTCAGTGTTATTCCCTCTTCTATTGTTGCATATTCGCTATTGTAGAGAGTCTCGTATTTCGCGGCAATCTCTTTAAGTTCTTCTACTCCTTCGGTAGGTAGGGTGAGTATTACCTGGCAACTTGCAGGAATGGCATTGCGCATGTTACCTCCGTTCCACGATGCAAGGCTTACACCGCATTCGTCCATAACTTCACGTACAAAACGTGCCATTAATTTATTTGCGTTTCCACGACCGGCATTTATCTCAAGTCCGGAATGTCCACCTTTAAGTCCCTTTAATAGTACTTTAACAGCCACATCGCCTTCGAATGGCTCAACTTCCATGAACTCCATTGATGCCGAAATGTCTAATCCACCGGCACAGCCAATGTACAAAACACCCTCTTCTTCGCTATCTAAGTTTAGTAGAATATCTCCTTGCAATTCACCGCCTTTAAGACCGAAAGCACCGTACATGCCGGTCTCTTCGTCGGCTGTAATAAGAGCCTCCAACGGACCATGTTGTAGCGAAGAGTCCTCCATGATAGCCATTATTGCTGCAACGCCAAGACCGTTGTCGGCGCCAAGTGTTGTGTTGTCGGCATAGAGCCACTCTCCTTTTACTACGGTTGTTATAGGGTCTGTCTCAAAATTGTGCTTGCAGTCGGGGGTCTTCTGGGGCACCATATCCATGTGTGCCTGCAGTATAATACCTTTTCGTCCCTCTAAACCGGGAGTAGCAGGTTTGCGCATGATTATATTACCAACCTCGTCCTGCCATGTCTCTACATTTATACTTTTTCCAAAGTCGAGCAAGAACTTTTGTACTTTCTCAAGATGTCCCGAAGGGCGTGGAACCTGTGTCAAAGCCTCAAAGTGCTTCCACACTTCGCGAGGTGACAAATCTTTTATTGTTACTGCCATAATCTTATAATTAATTGTTATACATTATTTTACAAATTGTAATCTTATCCATGCGTAAACTCCAAGTACAGCCACCATAAGTGTTTGTAAGGAGTGTACTATTAGCGCGAACATCTGTGCATCGCTTGCCTCTACTCCATATAATACCATAAGGCTTGCCACAACAAAATGCCATGGACCGGCACCATTTGGTGTTGGTACTATAACCGCTATACTGCCACCTACAAACATGAGAAATGCAGCAAATATCGATAAATCGCTACTGAATGGAAAACAGAAGAAACATAAATAGAACTGCATGAAGTAGCAGAACCAAATTCCTACTGTTTCAAGAATAAAGAGTTTTAGGTTCTTCATTCTTGCCAAAGTTGTCATACCTTCCCAAAAACGCGCAATAAAGGATTTTAGTTTACTCCATATCGACATTTTTCTTGCCAGCAAAAGCAGTAATGCCAAAATAGCAACAGCCGAAACCATTAGTATTACCAAACCTGTTGACGACGATGTTGCCTCCTTGCTATTACTGTTTGCTTCGTTGAAAAATGTGAAAAAAACGTTCCACTGCAAAACAATTGCCGAAACAGTCATAATAGCAACCATAATGCTGTCTACTATCCTCTCGGAAACAACTGTCCCCAATGAGTGTACAAAAGGAACTTTTTCGTATCGGTCGAGTACCACGCAACGCGAAATCTCTCCTAAACGCGGTATAATAAGGTTTGCGCCATAAGCAATGAATATAGAATCGACACAGGTGGCATTACGTGGGTTGTAACCCAGTGGTGAAAGTGCCAACTTCCAACGCCAGCCTCTTATCGCATGGCTCAAAACAATGAATACCACCGATAACAAGAACCACCACCAATTCATTCCTTTCAACCCCTCTATAAGTTTAGAAAAGTCGAAGTCTCTGTATAGCCAATAGAGAATCAATGCTCCTAAAAGCAGTGGTAAAATGGTTTTTATGATATTATTTAAAATCTTTTTCACAAGTTTCGATTCAAAATTGATACTTTTAATTACCTTTGTGCCTTGTGTAATCGAGGCGAAGATAGCAATATCTTATTAAAAATTCGCTATTTTTTACATTTTATTATAAAATATTTAAAAAGGTAAGCAGATAGCCATGAAAACCGTAACGCCAAAAAAGAGGCTCGGACAACATTTCCTAACCGATTTGTCTGTCGCAAAGAGAATTGCCGACACAGTGGATGTCTGCCCGCAATTACCGCTTCTCGAAGTGGGTCCCGGAATGGGAGTGCTGACACAATATTTATTGGAGAAGGAACGTCCCATTAAAGTTGTGGAGATAGACGAAGAGTCGGTTACATATCTATGTAAAAATCTGCCGGCATTAGGTGAGGATAATATTATCCCCGACGATTTTCTAAAAATGCATCTCGACCGTCTTTTTGCCGGTGATAAGTTTATGCTCATTGGCAATTACCCCTACAATATATCGAGTCAGATATTCTTTAAAATGCTTGACTATAAAGAATACATTCCCTATTGCAGTGGTATGATACAGAAAGAGGTGGGAGAGCGTTTGGCTGCTAAACCCGGGAGCAAGGCATACGGAATATTAAGTATTCTTATTCAGTTGTGGTACGATGTAGAGTACCTCTTTACAGTTTCCGAAACGGTTTTTTCTCCTCCGCCAAAGGTGAAAAGTGCAGTGGTGCTTATGAGTCGAAACAACCGAACAAAACTGGAATGTAACGAAACTCTGTTTAAGCAAATAGTGAAAGCGACATTTAATCAACGTCGCAAGAAAATGCGTAATCCAATACAGCAGATTGTAGGGAAAGGCTCGGAAATACTTGCCGACCCTATACTCGATAACAGACCCGAACAACTGTCAATAGAACAGTTCATAGAACTTACAAACCTAGTTGAACGCGATTTGGAAAAGAGAGGAGGAGTACTATGACAAAAGATTTTATCGATATAATAAAAGAACTTATAAGCAGTAAGGATTCAGTTCTTTTGCAAGATAAGATTTCTAAACTACACCCTGCCGATATTGCAGAGATATGTAGTGAACTCGATATTGAGGAGGCGCGTTTCCTCTATCGTCAACTGGATAACGAAAAGGCTGCCGACGCTCTTACCGAAATGGATGAAGACCTGCGTAATGAGTTGTTGGAAGAGTTGCCATCGGAGGCTATTGCCCGGCGTTTTGTCAATTATATGGATACCGACGATGCCGTTGAGATTATCCGTGACATGGACGAGGATAAGCAAGAGGAGGTGCTTGCACACATCAAGGATATTGAACAGGCCGGGGATATTGTCGATTTGTTGCAATATGATGAGGATACGGCCGGAGGTCTCATGAGTACTGAGATGGTGGTGGTGAACAAAAATTGGAGTATGCCTGAGTGCTTGAAAGAGATGCGCAGGCAGGCCGAAGACCTCGATGATATATATTATATATATGTGGTGGATGACGACGAGCGTCTTTGTGGTCTGTTCCCACTGAAAAAGATGGTTACAAGTCCGTCGGTTTCAAAGGTGAAGCATGTAATGAGTACCAAGGTTGTGAGCGTAGACGTAGATACTCCCATCGACGAGGTTACTCTACTCATCGAGAAGTATAACCTTGTGGCTATTCCTGTTGTCGATAAGATAAACCGCCTTGTTGGACAAATCACCGTCGATGACGTCATGGACGAGGTGCGTGAACAGACAGAGCACGATCAACAACTTACAGCCGGTCTTACTCAGGACGTAGAGAGCGACGACTCTGTATTGCAACAGACTCGTGCACGTCTGCCATGGCTTGTGATTGGCATGTTGGGAGGTATAGGTTCTTCTATGCTGTTGGGCTGTTTTTCCAAGACATTAGGTTCGCATCCCGAAATGGCACTCTTCATACCTTTGCTTGCCGGAATGGGTGGTAATGTGGGTGTACAATCATCGGCTATTGCAGTGCAAGGTTTGGCTAATAATTCATTGGATACAAATCATATATTCCGACATATATTAAAAGAACTCTCTGTTGCATTGGTGAATGCAACAACTCTTTCGGCTTGTATATATATTTACAATATATTGGTATATGGTGCGAGCGACATGATAACCCTCGCAGTACCTTTGAGCCTCTTTGTGGTCATTATGTTTGCATCGGCATTCGGAACACTTATACCGCTTGTGCTTGATAGAATAAATATCAATCCGGCGGTTGCTACAGGACCATTTATACAAATTGTAAACGATATTAGCGGAACCACATTCTATATGGTTATATCTATGATGTTGAGTAGTTTGTTTGTGTAAAATAATAGACAAAAAGGGATTCTATAATAGTAAAAAATATTTATAAACAGCACTGCTATACTATAAAAATGTTTAGGTATAGTGGTGCTGTTTTTATGAACAGTTTTTATAAAAATATAAAGCAAAATCTTTTTTGTAAATAAATTTTTATTAGTTTTTTCTCTCTTTCATTGTGGCATTTCTAAAAAAGTATTAACTTTCGCCATAAATAGTGTTCCTATTTGTTAAATTTAACAGCAATGTATTAAAACGCGATGAAAACGAACCAAAAAAGACACAGAATTATAAGTTTAATAATTTGTTTCTTGTGCTGTTGTGTTGCATATTCACAAACAGGCAATCAACTTGTAACAGGAACAGTTGTCGATGAGACTGGTGAACCTTTACCCGGTGCCGGTGTTGCCATTAACAACAAGCAGGGTGTAGCAAAAGGTACTGTTACAAATATTGAGGGTGAATTCCAACTCTTTGTCAATTTGGAGCAGGGCGACAAGGAACTGACTGTCAGTTTTGTGGGTATGAAAGTTAAGAAAGTGAAATTGAGTGCCAACACTCATAAAGCACCATTGCAAATTCAACTTTTCCCCGAAGATGAACTGCTTGAAGAGGTTACCATTGTAGAAGATGGATACAATCGTTTGCCTCGAAAAGATATGGTCGGAGCATTTACAACGGTTAAAGCCGAGGATGTATTGATGCCGGCATATCAGAGTATCGACCAGATGCTTCAAGGAAAAATTGCAGGTTTAAGTGTTGTGAACTCGTCGGCGCGTGTAGGTGCCACCCCCAAAATCACAATTCGCGGTACATCTACAATATTGGGTAACACATCTCCATTATGGGTTGTCGACGGAGTCATACAAGAGGACCAATTGTCTATCGATATCAGTTCATCCATAACTTCGGGTTTAAAAGAACTTATTGGAAATCAGATATCGTGGTTGAATCCACAGGATATTGAAAATATTACAGTGTTAAAAGATGCTTCTGCTACTGCTATCTACGGTTCTAAAGCATCTAACGGTGTCATTGTGATAACTACAAAGAAAGGAACTCCGGGACGTATCAGTGTAAACTATAATGCAAATATATCTGTAAGAGAACGTCCGACGTACGATATGTACGACTTTATGAACTCGCAGGAACGCATCTTGTTCAGTAAAGAGGCGTATGAGGCAGGTGTACGTTATAATAATGAGCCACTCCCTCAAATATATACATACGAAGGTCTTATGGCTATGTTCAACAAGCGTATGATAAACGAAGAACAGTTCTCTACCTATCTTCAAAGATTAGAGACTGTGAATACCGATTGGTTCGACCTCCTAACACGTAATGCAGTGAGCCAGAACCACAATCTGAGTATTTCGGGTGGAACACAAAAATATACCTATAACGCTTCTGTTGGTTACTCCGACAACAAAGGATACGAAGTCGGGAACGAAAACGACCAAATAACTGCGCGTTTGAGCATTAATAGCAATGTGAACGATAAATTAAGTATAAATGTGCAGTTGAATGGTAGTGTAAGAGATTCTCATGGTTATGGTGCGGGAGTAAACCCATACAGTTATGCAATGAATACAAGTAGAGCAATCCCTGCATACGAAGAGAATGGTGAAAGAGCATTCTACTCAAGATATTACACTTATTCATATAACACACAATTAGGTGCGCTTAACCAATATTCGTATAACATCTTCAATGAAATGGAGAACAGTTATTCCGAGAACCGTGGAACGACATTTAACGCTTCGGCAAATGTTTCGTATAAAATCTTCAACTGGCTTACATATCAGGGTACGGCTAATATGTCAACAACCATTAATAAGGGAGAAAGTTTTGCCGGTGAAAGAACCTCTACGGTGGAGCAACTATATCGTGGTTATCCCTACGGCTCCGAGAAATCGGGCTCAGACAAATATAATGCCGCATTATTACCATATGGTGGTATCTTGAATCAATCGAATTCGCAAAGTACCTCATTCAGTACATCGCAACGTCTGCAGTTCTCAAAGGAGTTTAACGAGAATCACCGACTTAATGCAATGCTTGGAGTGGAAATACGTACCACCGAAAGTGGAAGTGAAAGTAATACAGCATACGGTTTTGTTCCCGAGCGTGGCGAAATAATAGTATCTCCCAATTTACCTTCCAATTTTAAGCCTGTAGGTGGTGGTAATGTTACCATAGGATTAGGTGTATTAGACGGTCTTTATCAGGGTGGGTGGAACAAAACGTCGACCGAAACAAATTTTGTATCGTTCTTCTCTACAGTAGCATATTCATTTATGAATCGTTATGTTGTAAATGTGAATGTGCGTTCCGACGCATCAAACCGTTTTGGACAAGATGTTAATCAACAATTCGATCCTGCATGGTCATTCGGTGCTTCGTGGAAAATTGCTCAGGAACCATTTGTCGCAAGAAATCTGTCGTGGCTCGACCAAATGAATCTTCGTTTCTCATACGGTATACAGGGTAATGTGGTAAACTCTCTCAGCCCCGAAATGATAGTAAGATATCGTGGACTATTACAAAGTTACAAGGAGTATTACTTAACCATTTCCAGTTTGCCCAACCCCTATTTGGATTGGGAGCGTACAAAGAACTGGAACCTGGGATTAGACCTCTCACTTTTTGGCATAACAATGAATGTCGAATACTATGGACGTCGTACCAATGCCATTATAAGACAGGATGTTGCTCAAGAATATGGTGTTTCTACCATGCCATTAAATGGTGGTATCATAACAAATCAAGGTATAGAGTTTACACTTAACTATACTCCTATACGTACAAAAAATATTGTTTGGACCATCGGTATGAATGCAAGTAAAAACTGGAATAAATCGGAGACTGACGACCGTACTGCAAAAGCCGATGAACTTACCCACACCGACTTCTTGAACGGTAGCAGTTCCCGTCCGCTTAAGAACGGCTATCCGTTAACTGCTTTTTGGTCATATAAATTTACAGGTTTGAATTCTAAAAACGGTTTACCTACATTTAAAGATGCTACATACGAAGATGTAGATGGTGATGGCAGTGTCGACCCTACAACATTCCTTGTCTATTCCGGGCAGAGTGAACCATATTTTACGGGAGGTTTCAATACTCGTTTCCATTGGAAGGGTTTTAATATTGGTGCCGACTTTGCATTGATGTTGGGTGCAAAGAAACGTCTGCCTAACCCGTATCAGACATTTGACTATGGTAAAATGCCCGATATCTTCAGCAATTTGTCAAAAGAGTTGAACGACCGTTGGAAAAAACCGGGTGATGAGGCTCACACAAACATACCGGCACTTTATACCTCGGTTAAAGATCTCTACAACTTGAATCTTCCCAATGGATTATACGACAATATATATTCTATGTGGGCACAGTCCGACGTAAGAGTTGCCGATGCATCTTTCTTGCGTTGTACTCAAATAACAATGTCGTACTCATTACCTGCAAAAATATGTAAAAAAATAGGTTTAACACGTATAATGATAAGTGCAAACGTAAACAACCTGTTTGTAATTGCAAGTGATGATTGGAAAGGCTATGACCCGGAATTGGGTTATACAATACAACCAAAAGTTTATTCTATGGGATTAAGTATAGGACTATAAAAATAAAAAACAATGAAACTGAAACAATATATAGCAATTATACTGTGTGCGACATTTGTCATAACAGGATGTGGCGATTTTCTTGAACCAAATTCAAAAAGTGAGTTTGTCCCCGAGGATGCCGTATCGTTAAATGAACTTCTATTAGGAGAGGCTTATCAACGCAATGACATGGACGGCTTTAATTCGTTTATAAATCTGTTGGACGATGACATTGAGGCTGCTCCCTATCAAAAGCCTATCGATGGTTTCGATGCAAATAAATATCTTGCATCATTCTCATGGCAACCCGACATGTTTCAAATGATGGAAGAGGCAGGTGCAGGTCAGATAAACCCATACGAGATGTATTACGAGGTTATATTGGGCGCAAATGCTGTAATTGATTACCTTTCCGAGGTTACAGACACCGAAGAGAATATAAACAAGGTTAAGGCACAGGCATACGCATTGCGTGGTTTCTACTATTTTAATCTTGTCAATCTCTTTGGACCTCCCTATAATTTTGCCCCAGATTCTATGGGGGTACCTTTGAAACTCAATAGTGGTATAGAGGAGAGTGAAGACTATCTCAAGAGAAAAACTGTTAAAGAGGTATATGAACAAATCTTGGCAGATTTGCATACAGCCGAAGAGGCTTATATAGCCCTTCCTGATGATATGCACTGGGATAGCAACTATCGTACAAGTCTGCCAATGGTTCAACTAATGTTGTCGCGTACATATCTATATATGGAGAACTGGGAAAAGGCTGCTGAATATGCCGAATATTTGATGAACGACAGTAGATTCTCTTTGCTCGATTTGAACAATGTTCCTCTATACAACGGCTTTGCACGTAATTATGTTATTCTCCCCACTTATTCATCGAGTGAGACAATTTGGCCATACGGAAGTATAAATGATATGACCAAATGGACACGTGAATATGCAGGGCAGACAACAGAAAAAGGCAAGATGCATGCATATTTCCAGGCTTCGCAGAGTTTGTTGGATTGTTACGAAGCATACGACCTTCGCAAAACAAGGTATATAATACAGGCTCCGGATAATTTGGGTCGTGATGGACTTATGTATATGGCGTATGGTAAAATTTTCTATAATTCATCAACATATTTGCCGGAGAATGTGGTAGGGGAGTTCGGGCGTTGTTTACGACTATCCGAGGCTTATCTGAACTATGCCGAGGCTATGGCTATGCTTGGTGGTGAGAATGTGGCAAAATCAGTGGTAGCACTGAATCGTCTTATGGAAAAACGTCTATACTCAGAATACTTTGAACCATACGAATATACTACCGACGAGGAGTTGATAAATACGATAAGGGATGAACGTCGTCGCGAACTATGCTTCGAAGGACATCGTTGGTTCGACTTACGTCGTTGGGGAATGCCTGCCATAAGCCACACTTGGTACGACGATGAAAATATTATGAGTACATACCATTTGTTAGAGAAAGATAAACTCTACACTCTTCCCATTCCCGATGAGGCTATGAACGCAAATAGCGCTTTGGTACAAAACGATTTACCGGGTAAGCGTGTGGCTGAAACAATAACTGTAAAAGAATAATTTAAATATACAAAGAGAATAATATGAAGCGATACATATATTTTGCACTTGCTATTGTTGTAGGAATAATAACATTTTCCTCTTGTAGCGACGAAGAGAATATAACTCCATCGGGAAACTATTCTCCAATACGTGGAGAGTTTCCACAAGGCAATAGCGAATATGATGCCATGATAAAGGAGATAAGTGAAGAGTATAGCGTCTATCTTTTGTACAAAGATATTACCGAACAAGACCTTAACCGTGAATGGACCTCAACAGGTACCGGTCCGGTATATGTGGCAGGACCAGAAGAGGAGCGTGAGGCTTGTGTATGGAATCTGCCCGATGAGCAAATGCCTTTCTATGTCAACTTCTTTTACAACTATATTTTCCCCAATATTACTGTTGAGTTTGCACATTCAACATTCCCTGTGAAGATTTATATGATAAACAACTTACGAACCGAACCTCGTGATTTTGGAGATGAAGATGAGGAAGATGCCGATAGCAGTGAACCAAACGTGGGTACTGATGGCGGTTCCAGATTTGTATCTATCAAAACCGGTAATTTTGATAACTGGGCAATAAGTTTTAAAGATGATGTTGTAAATGGTGCCGATGATGAATATAGCATAAGACAACAGCGTTGTATATTTATGGTGAATGCAATAAATAATGCAAGAGATAGAGGCATTATAACTACTCCTTCTGAATTCTGGAGTGGATATGTATTCAGTGAAAAGGATACAGTAATTTATGATAAGCCCGAGTCTGATCACTATAATTATAAATTGGGACTCTTGGATGATATATACAATCATTTCGCCACATCGGGTAATACAGATGAAGTATGGCGACCGACTTTGGTGGTTAAACATACCAATTATTGGGATGGTACCCACTCCGATTACGATTTGTTTGCCGCTTTCTTAAAGAATGCAATGTGGCTTACACCCGATGAGTTCGAGGAACGTTATCCCTCTGATAAATATCCTATGATAAAGGAAAAATATGATCTTGTGGTAGGGTATATGAAGGATACTTATGGAATAGATCTTGTTGGTATAGCAAAGGGGTTGAATAAATAACAGTTTGATTATAATATACCATGTTTGCACAATCTGTTTCATTAAGAATATCTTTGTCGGTAGTAGTAATATTGCTGACCGGTATTGTGCAAGCATGTACTCCCCATATATCTGTTAAAGATTCGTGGCGGGGCAGGGTGTTTAGTAATGCCAATGATATTATAGAACTATTTGATAATACTCGCAAAGGTATATCTTCTAACGATAGCATTGCCATAATAGAGAATATGTGCCGTATGATATGGCATAGTGGCGAATATATCATAAAGTGTAAAGGTGAAAATAAAGATATAACCTTGTTGCCGGGCAAAATAGAAAAAATCTCTCTGAATAATGAGGTTCTAACCACCTTTTTAAAAGAGGTTGGGGTTGCCAGATTTGCCGACCACTATTTTATGTTGTTGGCAATGAAACGAGGTTGTACATTCGATGAGTCTCGTGATGGTCTTACTGCCACTGTTTTCTTTCCAATACGTCCGATAAATAGGAACGATTATTCAAAACTGAATGATATATTTTCTTCTAATAACTCTCTTTTGCATATTGCATATTTAGAAAAACTTAAGTTCCCATTCTATGACGGAGGGTGTACAAAAGAGTTGTATGCTCTATTGCCGTTGATAGAGAAAAATGTGCATGACTGCAAAGAAAAAGAAGAGATATTGGCTTTATATAAAAAATATATTCCTATAATGGATGGTAATGCGGCTCCAACCCCCATTGTTGTAGACAGATATGGCAAAGAACACTCATTTAGTGAGTTTCGGGGTAAGGTGCTGGTAGTGGATATCTGGGCAACATGGTGTAGCAGTTGCCTTAAGAAAATGCCTGCTTACATGCAGTTGAGAAACGAATTTAAAGATAATAATGATGTGGAGTTTATAACCTTGTCAGTAGACCGTAGCAATAAAGTTAAATTGTGGGAATCGACTATTGATAAACGAGAAATGGGTGAAATGATTAATTTTGTTACAGGAACAGACGGTTACTCCGACTTTGAGGCTCTTTATAACGTTGAGGGGGTACCGCGTTATATGGTAATAGACAAACAGGGTAATATAGTCAGTGCTTATGCACCAGGACCCGACAATGGTTTACGAGAACTTGTAAAGAATACACTAAAAATAAAATAAACAAATATACGATACTATGAAAAAGAGTATTATTCTTATTGCAATTGCGCTTTGTTCGTGCAATAATCCCGGACAGGCAGCGAAAGAGGTACAAACCGACGGTGCTGTTGATACAGTTGTGCAACATCGTAAGCACCAAAGAGTTCGTCGACAAAGAGAACCAGAGATGAAGGCTCCGATAGACTTAAGATTTGCTACCCGTTTTCGCGACTTCACTTTGGCGCAGGCAATAGATACAGCAAAAGCAGAGAACAAAAAGTTGCTTGTCAATTTCCATACAAAGACCTGTGGACCATGTAGAATAATGGAGCAAACCGTTTTCACACAAAAAGAGTGTGGCGATTATTTCAATGCCAACTATATTTGCATCTCTTTAGATGGTGAAGAGGGTGAGGGTAAAAAGATTGCGAAAGAGAATAATGTTGGTATATATCCTACTTATGTAATCTTCGATACCGATGGAAAAGCATTGTGTTCTATAGTAGGTGCAACTAAAGATGCAACCAAGTTCCTGGAGAAGATTAAAACGGCATTGTCCGGTGTTGAAAAGAGCGAGTAATATATAAATTATCTACATATAAAAAGCAGAAATCGTTTTAAAAACGATTTCTGCTTTTTATATGAGAATTCTCAAGGAGTTACTTTATGATAGTCTTAACTCCGTTTATAATATATATACCTTTTGCAAGAGTGCTTAACTCTGTTGCGTCGGTGGTCTCCATCACCTTAACACCAAGAACATTGTAAACAATCCAGCCATTGTTACTCTCTGTAACAATATCCTCAATACCTGTACCATCGTTTTGTACAGTATATTTAAGAGTCATACCCTTTATGTTGTTTCCATAGCCATCGATAAAGTATCCATCGGGAATCTCAAGGATATAGGTTCCATTAACAGTAATGGGTTCTGTAACCTTTAATGCACCATCCATCATTGCTACTTTGCCTGTACCATCCTCTGTGTCTGTAGTATATTCAACGGCAAAAAGGTTTTCGCTATCTCCCTCTTTATATAATTTGGGAGTTATTGTCTCATCTTCTGTTTCACCGGCGTAGTAACTGAATGTAAACAATATGTATGACAAGGAGCCAACAATAGAGTTGTTTGCAGGTGTTACATTGTCAATGGTTGCGGTAGGAACAGCCTCTTTAACGGTGTAGGAGATACCAAATGTAGGGAACTTAACCGCAACATTCATTACTTCGGGGTCCATATATAATGAACCTGTAAACTGTACCCAAAAGTTCTTGTTTCCTGTAATGGGTTCAGAGGTACTCAAGGTTATTGTATTATCGTCAACCTGTTTTAATGTCATGTCGTAACTCCAACCACCGTGTGAAACAGGCATACCGTCTGTTGCAACTGCTTTAAAGTTATCACCCGGTTTCAAACCTGTGGCACAACTTATTGTTATGGTTTGGAATTCATCGAGAGTACTGTTCTCAGCAGGTGTAATGGTTATAGTTGGTATATCTCGTTTGGTATATAAAACGGGAAGAACCATATCTTCTTTTATCTCTGTTGCTGCATAGCATCCGAAAACACCATCTTGTGCAGAATAGTATACCTTGTTCCCATTTGCACTGGTTATTGTTGCAGCACCGTTGTCGTCAATAGAGATGCTCCAAACAGCATTCTCTGTCGGCTGTGTGGTAGATGTGTGGAAAGCAGGTTCTGTACCTTTAATGTAAAGATAACGACCAAAACAGTCTTGAATGGTGTAGCCGCCTGTTACTGCGGTAAAAGTAAAACTGTTACGCTCAATGTCCTTTATATAACTGTCGTTTACTGTTGTAGTACCGGTTACATTAAGATAATCAGATTCTACATCCTCCTCAATGGGGTTGGCTATTACATCGGTTGCAATAAATGCATATCTTGAACCTGAAACAATCTCTGTTATGGGTATGTATGCAATACCCGGGTGTATTATGTAGGTCGCTTCTGCTATATCACTGCTGTATGCAATATCACCATCCTCTATAACTGCAATAACCTTAAGAGTTGTAGTTTCTGTTATGGTGCGTTCCATAATGTAGTAACTACCACGCTTTGTTGAACCAACGCCTGCTTTGTAGTCGTCGTAACTGGGGGTTGTACCATCCAATGTATAGTAGAGTTTTGCAGTTTGGTCTGTAGTTTCAACTGTAACCTTTATTTGGTCGGCATAATGTCCTCCTATAATACTGAATCCGGGGGCTGGAACATCTACCAACTCTGCAGGGATTGTGTAATCCACTGTTATTGTATGCAGAAACATTGCAAGCGATGTTTTTTGCTCCCAACTTATGTTAATATCGCCTTGCGCTCCATTACAGTCAAACTTGTATTCGGTCATAGTGCTTGTTAAAGCGTAAGCATCCGATGATTTATCGCCAACCTTGATTGTCATTGTTGCATCGCTCTTGCTTCCTCCGGCGCAACTTTTAACAGTTATACTGTTAATTTTGAATTCCGAAAAATCGGAAGAACTTATGGAGAATGATGTCAATGGGCTGCCCTTTGAACCTAACTGGTAGCCGTTTCCAAGCATTGCATCCCAACTGATATTTGCTTCAGGTGTGCTCCAATTATACCCCCCAAGAGTTGCAGTGCCTCCATTAGGGGACAAATCGCCATTTGTCAATGTGTAGGTGTAGGTCTCTGCACTTACAAATGTTGCAAGTGTCAACATACACATAAGTGAAAGTAAAAATTTTCTCATAATGTAAATTATTTAATGGTTTATATGTTTTATGGTATATTCAGAATTCTATTCCAATAGAATATGCAAAAAGGGTAGATAATATATTATACTTTAATTTGAACTGAATAGCACCGGTTCTCTTTTTGCAACCTTATTGAGTGCAAAGGTAACTATTTATTACGACTAACGAAATAGTACCTGTTCTAAAATCGGTAAAAATATGTATATTTTTTTCTCAATCTCTCTCTACTGTCAATAAGAATCGTTCAATATACTTTTGAAGCGCGTAATGCTGTTTTTATATTCTGCCACTAATAAAAGAATTTCACCACATATTCTCGTTTATAACCCCTTTTGACGTGTCTGCTCCCTGCTTTTTTGCAGGGTTTGAACTTGACAATAATTTTGTGCAAAATTAAAAAACAGAACAGAATGAAACCTTTAAAAATCGGAGAACTTGTTGCCACTATGCCTGTTGTGCAAGGTGGAATGGGTGTTGGAGTGTCATTGTCGGGCTTGGCGTCGGCTGTTGCGGAGCAGGGTGGTATTGGAGTTATCTCTGCTGCCGGTTTGGGTGTTATACACCATAACTTGGGAAAAGACACAAAAGAGTCTAACCTTTTGGGATTACGTTACGAGATACGTAAGGCACGCGAAAATACCAAAGGTATAATAGGAGTGAATATTATGGTTGCCTTAACCGACTTTGCCGAACTTGCAAAAGTGGCAATAGAAGAGGGGGTAGATATAATTTTTGCAGGAGCAGGTTTGCCTCTGAGTCTTCCGTCGTTGCTTAGCGAAAGTGCCAAAACCAAACTTGTACCAATAGTTTCTTCGGCGCGTGCGGCAAAACTTATCTGCACAAAATGGTATCAGCAATATTCATATATAGCCGACGCTATTGTGGTAGAGGGACCCAAAGCGGGTGGTCATCTGGGTTACAAACACGAACAGATATTCGATGAAGAGTACTCGCTCGAGAATATAGTTCCGCAAGTTGTGGCAGAGGTAAAACAATTTTCTAAGGAGCATGGCAAGGATATTCCTGTAATTGCTGGTGGTGGAATATATTCGGGAGAGGATATTTATAATATTATGCAATTGGGCGCCGATGCCGTACAAATGGGTACACGTTTTGTGGTAACCGAGGAGTGTAATGCGTCTCTTGAATTTAAACAGACATATATTAATGCTACAAAAGAGGATATAAATATAATAAAAAGTCCGGTTGGTATGCCCGGGCGTGCTATAATAGGCAGTTTCCTCGATAAGGTGGCACGCGGAGAGTGTAAACCCAAACATTGTCCGTTCGATTGTATAAAAACTTGTAATGTCGTAGACAGTCCATATTGTATTATGCTTGCTCTTTATAATGCTTATAAGGGACGTATGGAACATGGATATGCCTTTTGTGGTGCAAATGCATGGCAGTGCAATAAAATTGTGAGTGTAAAGGAACTTATGGAGCAATTGCAAAAAGAGTACAATGCATGTAATTAAAGTGATGATATTTAATGCTTAATTATTAAGGAGAGTTTCAATTATTATAAAAAAAAGAGATATATTTGCAAAAAATAACAGAGTGATTGCTATTTCGCTCTGCTTCTGGCTTTATTTCGAACTGTTTATATGAAATAAAGTTAATAATGTTAAGTAATTAAAATGTTGTTGGCAAATGCATTACATTTGCAATGTTAAAAAAACAATTATGAAAAGATTATTTACATCCATTTTTGCAATTTTATCTCTTTGTGTTAATATCTGTGCACAATCGGCTTCATACGATGAATTCCCGATAGAAATCTCGGATGGTTTAACAGACAACAATTGGAATGGAGCATATCATTGGTCTCCTCCTTCTCATTATATAGTTGAAAATCCGGTTAATGGACTCCGTTTTACTTTCCTCGGAAACAATAGTGGAAAGAACTATAATGGATTCCCGATTGTGTCGGTGGCAGAATTGTTATTCTACGATAATAATTACAATAGAATTTCTTATACAGCAGAAGATGTTACAACCAACTCCAAAGAGTTGACAGATGGTTCTTTGGAGTTTATGTATGATAATGACTGGAGTTCTTATTATGTCTCTGCTTATAATCAGCCGGAATTTACTCCCAACGACTATGTATATCTCGATATTAAGTTCGATGAACCGGTTTCCTCTTTTGCAATTAATCTTACGACACTGGAATCGTTTTATGCACCGACACATATAATAATTACACCTTCGGGTATTAAATATGATGGTACTGACGATACAGGTGACGGTAGTACAACTACTCCCGGTGGCAGTACAACTACTCCCGAAACCGACGAGAATATCTCTTATAAACCGGTAGATGTGCAGAATGAAAACATCTATTTTGTCTACCGAACAGATGGCGGAGTAGATGCATTCCAATACGAATTTATTGAATCTTATTATTATACCGACGAGGATAGTCTCTGCTTGCAACTTTCCGATGGCAGTATTGTGAAATATGCAAGCGAAGCATACGACAGTTTATCACAAGATTGTCCTAAATTACCCGAAATCATTACATATAAATTCAATAACAAATATAATCACAACTTGCATGTCGATGCTATTGCCGACACACTTGGCAGGGGTAAGGTTGACAATGTAATGAGTTTCTCTTTAAATTCAATTGGCAAGTATCTCACTGCAAGTTTTACACTAAGCGACGATAAGGCTGTTGCCTATGTGGGTAATAAACAACAGTTGAGTAAAGAGACACGTGTTAATTTCTGTGATTCTGTTTTCTATGTGGCTACATATCCCGGTTATAATATAGTGCAAAATGTAAAGGTGAGTGACGAAATATGGTCCACGGGTGAAGAGAGTGTAACCGAAATACCTCTCACTGCCGATATGTTATTTACCAATAAACCATCGCAAGTAGGCGATGATTTGGGAAATATGTTAGATAATGACCCCTCCTCCGTTTTTCATACAGTCTATGGCGCTGCTTACGATGCGTCAGTAATGCCGTATATTACCATCACACTTAATGAACCGGTAAATATCCTTAAGTTCTATTATAAGACACGTAATTATGGAACGTATAATTCCAAAGAATTAAATTTATATGTCAGTGATGATAACCGGAACTGGAATTTGGTAAAGAACTTTACTGCAGCCAACGATGGCTTGCCTCTAAACAGCCCAAGTGCCGATTATACTTCGCCTTCAGTACAATTGGGTGGTGATTACAAATATATAAAATTGGAACAGACTGCATCGGAATATCATAATAATCACATGGTGTTTGCCGAGTTCCGTCTCTACAATGTTATTCCCGGTGATGACGAACCCACAAAAATACAGGATGCAGTGTATAAAACTTTGCGTGTACCTTTCGGGCGCATATATAAGGTTGCAGTCGATTGGCTTACCGACGGTAGTAATCCTGTTCCACGTGTCGATATAAAAGTCGATGGTGGCTATCATCAGATACACTACGATAAAGATACTTATAGAAAGGCAAATTTCAAAATAACCGGTAACGGAGTGTACGAGGACTTCGAAGACTCTCTGCAAATCAAGGGACGTGGAAATACATCGTGGTATTGGGATAAAAAACCATATCGCTTGAAGTTCTCCGAAAAGGTTAAGCCATTCGGACTCACCAAGGGAAAGAGTTGGGTTCTGTTGTCGAATCATATGCGTGGTGCACTTATGACAAATGCCATTGCAATGAAAGTCGGTCAGTTAATAAATGCACCTAATGTAAATCATATCGTTCCGGTAGAGTTGTATCTGGATAATACATACGTGGGTAGTTATATGTTTACCGAAAAGGTAGGTTTTGCCAATAATAGTGTAGATGTTGATGAGTCTACAGGATATATGTTGGAACTCGACCAATATTACGATGAAACATATAAATTTGAATCAGATATATATCAACTTCCTGTAAATGTTAAAGAACCCGACCTTACAGAGTATGATCTGTTGGCAGAAGAACGCTTTAATAAAATTAAAACAGACTTCAATAAATTTGAGTCTGCTGTTTATGCAGGTGAAGATTTGGAACCATATGCCGACCTCGATGCTTTGGCACGCTTTATGTTTACAAATGATTTTGTACTCAATCAGGAATTGGGACATCCCAAGAGTACTTTTCTTTGGAAAGATAATCTGAACTCAGCAGAAAGTAAGTTTGTCTTTGGTCCATTATGGGATTTCGATTGGGCATTCGGCTATGAATCGGGTTCATCATATTGCACCTCGGGTACAGAAACGTCAAGTATCCTATCTTATAATATGTATAATGAGCCCGGCTATGCATTCTTCGACGCAATTTTACGTAACGAATCGTTTAAAAAGCACTATTATAAAGTTTGGCGTGAATTTGTTGAGAAGGAGTGTGTTCATGAACTCATAGACTTTATGGACGAATATTTTGCTTTTGCAAAAACCTCTTTCGAAAATAATGCCAATAAATGGTATGGGCATTCATTGCTTGCTTCTGATGTGAAACGAATGCAGGAATGGATGCAGGAGCGCCATGAATACATTATTAATAATATTGAAGAGTATGATATTACAGAACTTATCTACACATTGTTGGGTGATATTAACTGTGATAATGTGCTTACTATTGAGGATATTGCATTGCTTGTCGATTATATGAACGGTGGAAGTAATACTCTCTTTAATGAGATTAAGGCCGATATTGATGCAAATGGCAGTGTGGAGAGTGCAGATATTTCGCATGCTGCATCGCAGTTGCTTGCTGCAGAACCTGTTTCGTCAATCTATTATCATAATACTCCGGTTGCCTATGCAACACTCTCTGTCGAGGATTTCAATCTTGCGGTAGATGAGCAAATAAGTCTGCCCATTGTGCTCAACGAACTTGCCGAGGAGAGATATACTGCATATCAGATGGACGTAACAATTCCGGTTGAATTTACTCTTATCGATATTGTAGCAGGGGACCGCACAAACGGACATAACTTGTTATATAACCCAATAAGTGAAAATACCTATCGCGTAGTTGTCTACTCCGATAATAACTCTGCTTTTGCTGCAGGAGATGCTGTTGCCGAAATTAGATTGAGTGCCAATGATGTGGCAATTGAAGAGGGTAAGATTGTCTCTGTAAGCAATGTGCTTATAATGGACGAGGAGAACAATGAGAAACGTATTAACGATTTTGCAGCAAACTTCACTGTAGAAACTGCAATCTCTACTCCCGACGCATCGGTGAGCGTAAGAGGCGGTAATTCTCTTATAGTTTCTGTTACAGAACCGGAAAATATAAATATATATGCTGTAGATGGTCGCTTGGTTAAGAGTCTCCGAGTTGACACGGGTACTACACGTGTTGAACTGCCAGCGGGTATATATATAGTGAAAGGGGAAAAGGTTATAATATTCTGATTATAATATTAAAGGCAACCAAATGGTTGCCTTTAATATTACCTCAATCTAACAATATCGCCTATTTTAAGTTTTGCATAACTCTTGAACTCAGGGTTCATTTTATATAGTTTTTTTAGTTTAATTCCATACTTTTGCGATATACTGTGTAAACTTTCACCAGCGACAGTAGTATGAAACTCATGCGGCTTTAACGCTTTGTTGTGCTTTTTCTCTAAATATAATATATCACCGGCCTTAATGGGGTAGTCCTTGTACAGGTCGTTGTATTTTATCAGTTTGCGTCGTGAAATTCCTATTGCTTTTGACAACGATTTGAATGTGTCTCCGTTGTTGGCTACAATATAAGGCAGTCCGCTCGAGATGAATATAGTGTACGCGCTGTTAATGTTTGTATTGCTGTTTTGTAAACAGTTCTTAATGTCTTTCGACGACATTTGGTCGTATTTATATAACTCGTAACGTTCTATAAGGCTTATCAGTTTTTGTGGATATGCCGGGTCTTCGGCATATCCGGCTTTTTTTAATCCTTTTGCCCAGCCCTCGTAGTCGGTCTTTTTCAGTTTGAAGAGTGATGCATAACGTGTACGTCCGACAAGGAACATTGAATGGTCTTCGTAAGAGTCGCGTGGGTCGTCATAAACTCTGAAGTAGCAATTCCTGCCGTTATCCATAGACGATGTCCTTTTTCCTTTCCAACTCTTGTCGGCTTTTATTCCAAAGTGGTTGTTCGATTTCTTTGTGAGTGTACTGTTTCCTGCTCCCGACTCCAATAATCCTTGTGCAAGAGTTATACTTGCCGGTATGTTATGGCGTTCCATCTGCTCTACTGCGAGCGGATAATAGGTTAGTATGTAACGCTCGTAAGAGTTACGTGCGTTGGATACATCTGCTACAGGAGTATATCTGTTACTCTGCTTGAATGTACCGCATCCGCAACATAACAGTGTCGAAAGTGTAATAATCAGATATATGTTTCTCATATCGTTTATTGTATTTGTTATCGGAAAATAATTGTCATACAAATTAAATGAATAAATTGCTTTTACGCAAGTATTTGCTTACCTTCGCATGAAAGAATGGGGTAGTTTTTATAAAACCGCATTAAAAGTGGTATTTTATGAAAGAGATAGTTTTACAGACAAAGATAAAAGTATGTACGTTCGAGGAACTCTCGTCCCAAGAACGTCTTTTGGTCGAGGAGGCGCGTAAGGCAACAGCAAACAGTTATGCTGTATATTCCCATTTCAATGTCGGCGCAGCCCTTCTTCTCGACGATGGTACTGTAGTAACAGGCAGTAATCAAGAGAATGTGGCCTATCCATCGGGTCTTTGTGCCGAACGTACTGCTCTTTTTTGGGCAAACTCGCAATATCCCCAAAAGGCTGTTGTTGCTCTTGCCATTGCTGCACGTTCCGAATCGGGAGAATTGCAGAGACCTATTCCACCTTGCGGTGCATGTCGTCAGGTTATACTCGAAACAGAAAAGCGATATAACATGCCTATAAAACTTATTCTCTTTGGCTCTAAGGAGTGTTACGTAATAGAGGATGGAGTAAAGGCATTATTGCCTCTCTCGTTCGATTCCGATT
This sequence comes from uncultured Bacteroidaceae bacterium, assembly GCA_964512955.1. Lineage (GTDB taxonomy): Bacteria > Bacteroidota > Bacteroidia > Bacteroidales > Bacteroidaceae > HGM04593. Next base: position 5,901 of record CAZEKX010000014.1, on the reverse strand, counting down.
TCCTTAAATAGCAGATAGTTTTATGAAAAAGATAATGTTTGTTTGCCATGGTAATATTTGCAGGTCGCCCATGGCGGAATTTATAATGAAAAGTCTTGCTAAGAAGTGTGGTGCAAGTGAACTATATATAGAATCTTCTGCCACAAGCAGCGAAGAAATAGGTAATAGTGTATACCCTCCTGCGGTAACAGTGTTGGCACAACATGGTATAGGGTGTGAAGGAAAACGCGCCAGACGTTTTACCGCCAATGATTATGAAGAATTTGATATGGTAATCGTAATGGAAGATTACAATATAGGCAACTTGGCACGTGCAGTGGGTAACGACGCACAATGTAAGGTGTGGAAACTACTCGATTTTATAGAAGATTTTACAGTTGACGACGTGCGTTGTAAAGGAGGCGATATATCAGATCCTTGGTACCATGGTAATTTCTATAAAACATACAAAGAGATAGAGAGTGGTTGCAAGGGGTTGTTAAAATATTTGGGTTATTGATTTGTTATGCAAACTAAAAACACAGACGACAGGGTTATAATGGGTATAGACCCCGGTACCAATATTATGGGGTATGCCTTTATTGGCGTAAATGGAAACCGTGCTCATCTCATAGCCATGGGGGTTATCGACCTGCGTAAGTGTAAAGATACATATATGAAGTTGGGCGAAGTCTTTACCCGGGTGCAAGGGCTCATATCTTCATTCCTTCCCGATGAACTTGCCATCGAGGCTCCTTTCTTTGGTAAAAATGTGCAGAGTATGCTTAAATTGGGTAGAGCACAAGGTGTTGCAATTGCCGCTGCTATAAGCCGTCAGGTTCCTATTCACGAATATGCTCCATTGAAAATTAAAATGGCAATAACAGGTAATGGTGCCGCTTCAAAAGAGCAGGTTGCCGATATATTACGTCGCATGCTAAATATATCCAATGACGAAATGCCTCATTTCATGGATGCCACCGATGCTCTTGGTGCTGCTTTTTGTCATTTCTTGCAACGTAAGAACCCTGTAGTTGGTAAGAAATACTCATCGTGGGCCGATTTTGTTGCAAAGAATCCCGGGAAGGTAAAATAAAACTCTTATTCGTAAAGTTTATATGTCGTACGTAATACCTGGAACTCGGTACGGCGGTTCAGTTGGTTACAAATCTCTTGCTCATCCTCGCTCTCCAAAGCATTAATGAACTCCTCGGTAAGAACATCGTCTTCTTTTAAGAATGGATATTTCTCAGTAAGTTTCTTTAGGACTGTCTTGGGACGGTTCTCACCATAACCTACGGCAGTGAGACGTTCCTCTTCTATTCCTTTTTCTATCAAATATTTTACAACTGCTTCGGCACGTCTTTGCGATAGTTTCTCATTATATGTATCGCTACCACGAAAATCGCAGTGGGAACTAAGTTCTATTGTAACATTTGGGTTTAGTTCCAGCAATTTTACAAGTTCGTCAAGTGCCACTGTCGACTCGGGGGTGAGTGTAGCCATATCGAACTCATAGAATATATTGTCTATCAGCACAGGACGTGTTATCGAAGGCAGAACAAAATCACGTTGATACTCCATTCTACCCTCTGTCGTTTCGGTTTTTAACTCCTGCATGGCATTTAAGTAGCCTTTGCATGTACCAAGCATCACATATTCCACTCCCGGAGTAACGCGTACACTGTACGAACCATCTTTCATAACACCAAACCCGGTGTTTGTACCATCATTGCCAATCATGTAAATATATCCCTCGGGTAGTTCATAGCCATCCTTTTCGTATATCCATCCATACAATGTGTGTACGGTCTCAGGAAGGTAGAACGAATATATATGGTCCCAACCACGTGCATCACCTCGGTTCGATGAGAAATAACCACGATATAATCCCGGTGCAAATGTCATTCCAAAATCATCGCCGTTGGAGTTTACCGGTGCCATAATATTGTTTACCTGCCACAGTGTATCGTTTTGCTGTGTGGCATAAAAAATATCTAAACCACCCATGCCGGGATACCCATTTGAAGAGAAGAATAACTCTCCTTGTGGACCGAACGATGGGAACTGTTCGTCGGCTTCTGTGTTTATCCCTGCTCCAAGGTTTTCCACATAACCCTCTAACGACTTGTTTTTGCCAATGTAGAATCTCCAAAGGTCGAGTCCACCAATACCTCCCGACATGTTCGACGTAAAGTATAGCCAATCTCCGTCGGGTGATACCGCCGGGTGTGCGTACGACGACAGGGTATCGCTGGATATTTCCACCTTTTCGGGGGCACTCCACGAAGCATCGCTACGGTTACTTTTGTATATACTTGCATAGCGTGGGTATTGGTCATCTATCGGGCAACGTGTGAAATACATGGTTTTACCATCGGGAGTAAAGGCGCATGCTCCATCTTCATATTCACTGTTTACATCCGACTCAATAATCTCGGTCTTTTGCCATTTACCGTTTTCGTCGCGCTTGGTCATAAACAGGTCGGCACACTTTTGCCCGGTGATACTGCTAAGGTCGTCTCCTTTTGCCTCTTTACGTGTCGATGTGGTAATGATAATTGTAGTGTCTTCTCCAACGTACGAAGGACAATAATCGCTACGTTGTCCGTTCAACTCCTTTGCCCTCTTTACAATGTATCGTGTAGGGCTTTTCTTCCACTCCTGCGATTGCTTCGCCGTTTGCAAACCAATTTGTGCCATTCGGTCGTTAGGCGCAAATTCCAGATAAGTTGTATAACTTTTTATTGAAGCCTTGTATTCTCCATTCTTCAACTGCGCATCGGCAAGGTGCCGGTATGCCAGCGAATCGGGGTATTTGTAACGTATTGCATTTTGGTATGCTCCTGCTGCGCGTTGCGAATTGTGTATCTTACGATAACATTCAGCCATTTTCCATGCTACAATACCACGTTTCTGTTTATCTTTTGCCGGAATCTTGGAATAACCTCGTTTGTATTGTTTAGCCGCCTCAAAGTATTCACAGATGGCAACCAACTGGTCGCCCTTCTTAATGGCCTTGGTACCGTTGCACGATGCAATAGTGCAAACAGTTAATAACAATATTATAATGTTAGGTATAAATTTTTTCATGGTATTTCACTTCTATATTAAAACTGAAAAATATCTGTTTTATTATAACAATAAGAGATTTTTTAAATATATCTATATATTGGACAGTGTAAAAAATGGGGTATGCTAATTGTAACTTGATTATTTTGTTACGATAGTTAATTTACTTGAAAAAAATAAAAATAATGAAAAAGTTTTACCTTGCAGTTTTAACCATTATGGTTATGTTGCCTGTTGCACAGGCGCAATCAGACTCCGATTGGGAGGAGAAAGATATTATTGTACACGCATATAAGATGCAGGTACACAATCGCTCCAATGATGATGTGTACAAATTAGAACTATCTGAAATTGGAACCATCGAAATACCTTTTGAAGGTGTCTCGGATTGCTCTATGATTGTAGATTTTAATAGCGGAGACAGGTTCGTATGTGCATTATCCGATGAACCTGTGGTTACATTTAAATCTAAAGAGAATATGATGTATATCAATTATAAATCGCAAACGGACATGTTTACCGATGTCTACGCTATTAATATTTCCGATGTTGCAAAATGTTATTTTGTAAACAGTGCAACATCTGTATCCGCTATAGCTCCCGAATCAAATGAGTATCGTATATCATATATCGACAATGAAAGAATTTTGGTAGAGGGTGTCGTCCCCGGTATTACCGTACAGGTTTATGATGTTGCAGGTAAATTATTGTACCCCAATATAAACAGAATCGACAACAGTGCCGAGGTTTCATTGTCTGCATTACCTAAAGGAGCATATATTATTGCTATTGGTGAGTTGCACAGTGTAAAGGTGTTTAAATAACAGAATCATAAATTATTTATAGAAAATAAAACGAACACAAATATGAAAAAGATATTTATAACATTGGTTATATCCCTTTGTGCAGTTTGGGTTAATGCACAAACAGATGACACTCCTACGTGTAATGAGGTTCTGGTAATGACAATACCAAATGGTAAATTTGTAGCATTCAATGTTTCTGATATTGAATACATAGATTTTGTTGATTCGGTTTACACTATAAAACCTTTAAAAATAAATTATAAGACTAATCCTACACAAGAGGGTGTGCAAAATGCTATAACAGAACTAAGAACTTTTTTTCAGCAGTCATTGACCGGTCAGTATTGTATGCGTGGTGGTAAAGAGGGTGGTTCACCTGCATCTCACGCCTATCAGCGTCAGTATTCTTTTGGTCCCGACTTATATGCGCAGTACTTCACTGTTCCTCACAAAGATTTTATGTATGGAACATTTACATCCACTTATGATATTTCTGAATTTAACGGTGATCCTTTGGGCTCATATACAATGGCAAAAAATGCTTTTATGCCTCTGTTGCATCATCCTATGGTAGACACCATTTCCGAAATTAAGGCTATTAACCTGCTCTATTATAGTTTGATTGCACAAGAACATGCCGACCTGGCAGGTCCGTTTACTTATGCCGAGGATAAATTAAATAATGAACATCCGGCTAATTATAATGATTTAAGAACTATCTACTACCGTATTGTTAATAATGTTGATTCTATTGTGGCATGTCTTAAGAACTTTGATAACCGTCCTCAATGGTACAAGGATAACATCATAAACGACATTCTTAACAGGTATGACCAAACTAGTCTTAACCAATTGTTTGGTAATACTACATTGAATAGTTATATAAAATTGGCCAACTCTTTGAAACTGCGTATGGCTATGCACATAGTTAAGGTGGAACCCGAAACTGCAAAGAAATGGGCTGAAGAGGCTGTTGCAAGTGGTGTTATTGATTGTGCCGAAGCACAACATGGATTGTTCCCTATAATGTCGGGTTTTACGCATCCGCTTATAACTATAATGGATTGGGGTGATTTACGCATCTCTGCATCGTTTGAAAGTCTTCTTATGAGTCTTGACCATCCCTATACAAAATATCTTATAAATAAGAATTTTGCTGACATTACGAACGTAAGAACTCAAGAAGTTACTCCGGCAAATACAAGAATTTGTGGAATTCGTTCCGGAATTCTTGTAGGACAGGGACAGACTTATGCACAGAACCAACGTCAAGCATACTCCAATTTAAATAAAGAGGTTATGTCAGTAAGTAATCTTCCTCTTTATTTTATTAAATGGGCAGAGGTGGATCTCCTACGTGCCGAAGGTGCTTTGCGTGGTTGGGAAATGGGTGGTACAGCACAATTCTTCTATGAGCGTGGTATTCTTAACGCATATTTCGATTCTCCTTTCTTTGTCGGTACACCGCAGTATAACAATTACGTAAACGAATATATGGCACGTGAGGAGCCTTTGGATTATGTACAAATAGACCCCATGGGCGACGGTGAAGATTGGTCTAGTGTAACCAAGATAGGTGTTAAATGGAACGATGCCGACGATAAAGAGACAAAACTCGAAAAGATTATCACTCAAAAGTATATTGCACTCTATCCCCTCTCCAACGAAGCATGGACCGAACTACGTCGTACAGGTTATCCTAAGATGTTCCCCGTACTTAATCCCGACGATGGCGACGGTAGTTTAAAACCGGGTGATATCATTCGTCGTATTCCTTGGGTTCCTACCGATGCTACTGTAAAAGAGAATGTAAATGCAACCGGTATTCCCGCTCTGGGTGGTCCCGACCAACAGGCTACCCGTTTGTGGTGGGATGTAGATGCTCCCAACTTCTGATAATAATAAACGAACGAGGTATTTAAATTGAAGTGAACCCCAAAGTTTGGACAAAAAACTTTGGGGTTTATTTTATGCTTAAGAAACACGACTATTCAGCATTGCTGAAATATATGCACATGCTTGAAGATGGATATTCCATCAATTA
>CAZEKX010000013.1:0-35185 GCA_964512955.1 uncultured Bacteroidaceae bacterium | reverse complement strand
CGCTTTAAGGATGGTGATACAATCACAGTAGAGCCTTGGCGTTCGGCTGCGTTCCCCGTAATACGAGATCTTATGGTCGATCGTACCGCTTTCGATAAGATACAACAGGCTGGCGGTTATGTATCTATCAATACAGGTGGTATACCCGATGCAAATGCAATTCCTATTGGTAAAGATATAGCCGAGGAGGCTATGGATGCAGCGGCATGCATTGGATGTGGTGCTTGTGTGGCAGCATGTAAGAACGGTTCTGCAATGCTGTTTGTTTCGGCTAAGGTTAGTCAGTTTGCACTGCTTCCTCAAGGACAAGCCGAGGCTGCACGTCGTGCAAAATCAATGGTTGCAAAGATGGATGAACTTGGTTTTGGTAACTGTACAAACACTCGTGCTTGCGAGGCTGAGTGTCCCAAGTGTATCTCTATAAGCAATATTGCACGTTTGAACCGCGAGTTTGTTAAGGCTAAGTTGAAAGACTAATCCTACAGACAACATATAAACAGAGTAAAGGAGAACGCATGCGTTCTCCTTTACTCTGTTTATATATATTGGATACAGATTGTGCGTAGTTAATATTGTTGACTGTTTATAATCTCCATTTTTCACATAGTTTAAACTTTGTAAAGCAACCTTTTATTACTCTATGTTTGTATTCTCTGTTTTTATTAGTAATTTAGCGGTGTATCATACATATTGTTTAGAAGTTGTTTATTTATATCGTTGACTTTTTAATATAAGGAACAACAAAACCATAACCTATATTATAAGAAACCATTTTGATGGAGATTTAAACAGGTTCCTAGTACAAATATTTAAAATCGTTCGCAATGGCAAAGCATGGAGGTAAGCCCAAAGGGCGTATAAACAAAAGAGCGCTGGTAGAGATGGTTGTAGATCTGTTTAACAGGCACGAAGGTGAACAACTTGGTACAAAAGTCATATTCAAAGAACTGGGGCTCACTTCGACTTCGGCGCGAACATTATGCATAACCGTACTCGACGACCTAGTTTTCGAGGGCTATCTGTTAGAGACCTCTTTCAGGCATTATGCTCTTGCCGAACGAGGTTCTACACTCTGTGGCACATTCTGTCGCAATCGTGAAGGGTATAATCTGTTGTATCCCGAGGATGGTGGGGAACCTATAATAATTACAGAACGTAACTCGGCACACGCACTCACCGACGACTATGTTCGTGTAACTCTTTTTGCCACACGTCGCGGTCGTGGTCGCGAGGGTGAGGTGGTAGAGATTATAAAGCGTGCACACGATACTTTTGTGGGTGTTCTCAGAGTAGAAAAGTATTATGCATTGCTACTTACAGAGAGCCGTGTAATGCCACATGATATATTTATTCCTCGTGAGCATCTGAAAGGTGGAAAAAGTGGCGATAAAGCGGTTGTTAAACTCATCGACTGGCCAATGGAGCAACGTAACCCCATAGGTAAAGTTGTTGATATCTTGGGCAAGGAGGGCGATAACGATACCGAAATGAATGCTATTCTGGTAGAATTTGGTCTACCATATACCTATCCCGAGGCAGTGGAACAGGCTGCAAAGAAACTATCCGAGGATATTACACCCGATGAAATTGCGAAACGTGAGGATTTTCGTGGTGTGAGAACATTTACCATAGACCCGGTCGATGCAAAAGATTTCGACGATGCTCTATCAATACGTACTCTGTCAGATAATTTATGGGAGATAGGTGTACATATAGCCGACGTGTCGCACTATGTTACAGAAGGTGGAATAATCGATAAAGAGGCATTTAAACGTGCCACATCAATATATCTTGTCGACCGTACCATACCTATGCTTCCCGAAAGGTTGTGTAATTATCTCTGTTCGTTACGTCCTAACGAAGACAAACTAACCTATTCGGTTATATTTACAATGAATGACAACGCCGAAGTTAAGAACTTCCGCATTGTACGTGCGGTAATAAACAGCGATCGTCGTTTCAGTTACGAAGAGGTACAAGAGATTCTAACTTCCGGTCAAGGGGAGTATGTTGCAGAATTATCGATGCTTAACAAACTTGCACAAACAATGCGAAAGGCTCGTTTTGCTGCCGGTGCAATAGATTTCCAGCAGGCTTCTGTTCATTTCCGTCTCGACGATGATGGAAAACCTCTCTCGGTATATTTCAGTGAGAGTAACGAGTCGCATCAACTTATTGAGGAGTTTATGTTGTTGGCAAACCGAACAGTGGCAGAAACCATTGGTAAAAAGAGTGCCAGAAACAATCCCAAGACATTTGTATATCGTGTTCACGACCGTCCCGACCCCGACAAACTGACAACATTGGCCCGTTTTGTCGGTAAATTGGGATACAAAATGAAGAGTTCGTCGGGGCGTGTAACATCGCCTGCCGCATTAAATAATCTGTTACGCGATATAAAAGGTAGCAAAGAGCAAAATGTCATAGAGCAAATATCGTTACGTACTATGCAAAAGGCAAAATATTCAACCGAGAACATAGGACATTTCGGTTTGGCATTCAAGTATTACACACATTTTACATCGCCAATACGACGTTATCCCGACCTTATGGTGCATCGTTTGCTTAATAGATATCTCAATCTTAATGCGCGTTCGGCAAATGTTACAAAATATTCCGATTATTGTGAACATTGTTCGGCACAAGAACAGGTTGCTGCCAATGCAGAACGTGCCAGTATTAAGTATAAACAGGTTGAATTTATGAGTGAACATGTCGGTGAGGTTTTCGATGCTGTTATAAGCGGTGTAACCGAGTGGGGTATATATGCCGAAATAAATGAAAATAAGTGTGAGGGCATGATTCCCATGCGTACTTTGCAAGACGATTATTACGAATACGACGATGCAAACTACTCTTTGGTAGGGCGTCGTACACATAAACGTTACTCTATTGGTGACCCATTGCAAATACGTATTGCAAGAGCAAATCTCGATAAACGCCAACTCGATTTTGAGATAGTCGATAACTTTTGATGAACAACATATTGATTTCACATTAAATTCAGAATCACCGGTTATTTTTACCAAAAAATCAACACTATGAAACTGCTTATTATAGAAGACGATACCTCTTTACGCGAAATTATGTGCCGTGCGTTGCGCGATGAGGGTTATGTGGTAGAGACTGCCTCTACATTCTTTGATGCTCAAGATAAAATAGCCGGTTACAACTATGAATGTATTATGCTCGACATAATGTTACCCGACGGTAACGGTCTCACACTGTTGAGGCATATAAAAGAGTTGGGTAAGAGCGACCGTGTTATAATAATTTCGGCACGAGACTCTATCGAGGACAAAGTCGAAGGACTCGATTTGGGTGCCGACGACTATCTTGCAAAACCATTTTATATGGCGGAACTATCGGCGCGTATAAAGAGCGTGTTACGGCGTGGGAGTAATAGCATAAACCAAACAATGAGTGCCGGCAATATTATCATAGATATGCATAGTCGCAGAGTGAGTATCAATGGAAATGATGTTCCGCTATTAAAAAAGGAGTTCGATATTCTGCTTTACTTTATGCAACGTCCCAACCATATTGTAGATAAGGCAGTACTTGCCGAATCGGTTTGGGGCGACCATGTAGATATGGCCGATAACTTCAGTTTCGTATATGCACAAGTGAAAAATTTACGTAAGAAACTTACCGAGGCCGGAGCAACAATAAACATAAAAGCCGTTTATGGTTTTGGGTATAAACTTGAAGAGACCGAAGAATGAAATTAATATATCGTATCGTAATACGTCTTACAATGTTTTTGCTTCCCATTATGACGCTATGGGCAGTAATATTCTATTATGCAATGGTTGAAGAGATCAATGATGAGGCAGACGATAGTCTTTCCGACTACTCAGAAATGATAATTCGTCTTCAGTTGGCAGGTCGTCCTTTGCCTCCACTCAACAGTGGTTCTAACAACAGTTATACCATTGTGCCACTTGACAGTGGTGTGGTTTTTGAACCATATATGAACTACCACGACGAGATGGTTTATATTCCCGAAGAGGAAGATACCGAACCTGCACGTGTACTAACCACCATTTTCTCCGATAAAAACGACCATTTTTACAAACTGACAGTGGCTATGCCTACATTTGAACGTAACGACCTGTTGCGTGCTGTTTTTTGGCATATTGTTGCACTATACGTGGTGTTAATGATTACCACATTGTTTGTAACCATGCTCATATTCCACCGTAGTGTACGTCCGTTATATAAATTGCTTAAGTGGCTCGATAAATATATTCCCGGTAGAAAGATGGACTCGGTTCCCGACTCCGACATCGTAGAGTTTCATAAACTAAGTGAATCCGTAGGGCACGCAATGAGTCGTGCCGACGAATATTTCGAACAACAAAAGCAGTTTATAGGTAACGCCTCGCACGAACTGCAAACACCATTGGCTGTAATTGGCAACCGTATAGAGTGGCTCATAGATAATACCTCAATTACCGAGGAACAATATGTTGAGTTGGCAAAGATGCAGCACTCATTGAGTCGTCTTGTACGTTTGAACAGAACATTGTTGTTGCTTACAAAGATTGATAATGGACAATTTCCGGAATCGTCCGATGTCGATTTGGTAGCACTCATAAAGAATGAGTTGGAGATATATCAAGATATTTATGCCGACCGTAACATAGTTTGCAATATACAACTGCCTTCATTGTTTGTGGTAAAAATGAATGAATCGTTGGCAAATACATTAGTTTCTAATTTGTTGAAGAATGCCTTCTTACACTCTTCAGAAGGAGCAATAGTTACTGTTGTAATAAGTAATAAAGAACTTATGGTGAAAAACAGTGGTGAGGAACCTCTTGATGCAAATGTGGTGTTCAATCGTTTCTATCACGATGGCAAGAATGGTTCCACCGGTTTGGGCTTGGCTCTTGTGAGTTCTATTTGTAAGTACTATTCCCTTTCTGTAGGCTATAGTTTCATGGATGGAAATCACTGTTTCAGAGTAAGGTGGTAATGTGATTTTTGTAAATTCAATGCTGTTCGTGATTATATAAACTACAATATATGATTATTATATATTAAATAATCACAACTTTATGTAAATTTAAGTGAATTTGTAGTACTTTTGCATGCTAAATAAAATTTAGAATATGAAATACTACATTACATTCGTCTTATTCTTCATTGCTGTAATTGTGGGATATGCCACAGAACCGATGCATTTGAAAGAGGGAAATATGATCTCGGGACATGTTATCGATTATGCCAGTGAGGATAATATCCCTTTTGCCTCTGTGCTTATTGTTGAAACGGGTGAGGGAACATCTAGTAACGAGCAGGGGCAGTTCGAGTTTCGTAATCTGCGTCCCGGTAAATATACATTGCGAGTATCAGCAATGGCTATCAAACACAAAGCAAAAGTGTTAACGTGAGCAAAGAGTATACTGCTGTCGTTCACTTTAAAATGAAAGAAGAGGCTTTGGTTATTAACGAGGTAGTTGTATCTGCCAATCGCCACGAGGTAAGCAGAAAAGATGCTCCGGTTGTGGTAAATGTCGTAGGTTTGAACCTACTGGAAACAGTAAATTCCACCGACTTGGCAAAAGGATTGAACTATGTTCCCGGTCTGCGTGTAGAAAACAATTGTCAGAACTGTGGCTATCCCCAAGTAAGAATAAATGGTCTCGAAGGTCCTTATTCTCAAATACTTATCAACAGCCGTCCCATAGTAAGTGCTCTTAGCGGAGTCTACGGCTTGGAGCAGATACCTGTAAATATGATTGACCGTGTAGAGGTTGTGCGTGGTGGTGGTTCTGCTCTTTTCGGAGCAAATGCAGTGGGTGGTACAATAAATATCATTACAAAAGATCCGGTAAGCAACTCTTTCCAAATATCCAGTAATTTTTCAAATCTTGGTGGTGATGTTTGGGAACAGTATATGGGTGCAAACGCATCGTTGGTGGCAAAGGATAACTCATACGGTATTGCAGTGTATGAGAGTTATAGAAATCGTAATCCCTACGATCACGATGGCGATGGTTTCTCGGAACTGGGTAAAATAAATATAAATACTTTTGGTTTGCGTACATATTATCGTCCCACTCATACCAGTCGATTGAGTCTCGAATATCACACTACAAACGAAACACGACGTGGTGGAAACAAGTTCGACCTGCAACCACATGAGTCGGATATAACAGAGCAAACTAAGCATGTTATAAACAGTGGCGGTGTTGCTTATGACCTCTCTTGGAATGAGTTCCGTGATAAGATATCGGTTTATGCATCGATGCAACATCGATCGCGACAGTTATTACGGTGCCGGACGCGATCCTAAAACCTATGGAAAAACCGATGACCTCACATGGGTTGCCGGTGCAACATACACTGCTATGATGAAACGTTGTCTATTCTCTCCCGCAACATTCATAGGTGGCGCAGAGTATCAAGAGAACAACCTGCACGATGTAATGACAGGCTATAAACGCGATATGAAGCAGGATGTACGTATTGCCAGTGCATTTTTGCAGAATGAGTGGGATATGAACAAATTTGCTCTTTTGGTAGGCTTGCGTGCCGATAAGCATAATCTTATAGAAGATATTATCCTTAGTCCTCGTGTAAATTTGTTGTACAAACCTACAGATAAATTTCAAGCACGTCTGACATATTCAACCGGTTTCCGTGCGCCACAAGCCTATGACGAGGACTTGCATGTTACGGCTGTTGGTGGTGAAGGCGTACAGATAACCCTTGCCGACAATCTTAAAGAGGAGCGTTCCAATAGTTTCAGTGGTTCTATCGACTGGAGTGCATTGTTTGGGCATTGGCAATCAAATATTCTTCTCGAAGGCTTTTATACTGCACTCGACGATGTCTTTGTACTTGAGGATATAGGTGCCAATAGCGACGGCTTTGTGATGAAAGAGCGTCGTAATGGAAGCGGAGCCCGTGTGTATGGTGCAAATCTCGAGGCGAAGATTGCACATGGAAAAGATGTATCGTTGCAGGTGGGTGTTACAGCGCAGCGTAGCAGGTATAAGCAAGCCGAGGTTTGGACCGAAATAACCACAGTCGATGCAAACGGAGTAGAGACGACACAGGAATTAACAACAAAGCGTATGCCACGTACCCCCGACTTCTATGGTTATTTTACACTTACATCCTCGCCATTCAGGAATTTCAATGCTGCGCTTTCGGGAACATACACCGGAAAAATGATAGTTCCCCACTATGCAGGTTTTATAGAACACGATCGCATGGAGAATACCCCCGCTTTCTTCGATTTGGGACTAAAGTTCGATTACACATTTATTTTACGCGACCATATTAAGTTACAGTTAAACACCGGTGTACAGAATATATTTGATAGTTTCCAAAAAGACCTCGACAAAGGTGAATTCCGTGATTCGGGATATTTCTATGGTCCCACAGCACCACGCACCTTCTTTGTTGGTGTTAAAATCATGAACTGACGAAACTTTATCAGTCAACGAAATATTTTAAGGCGCAACCAGTAGATGGTTGCGTCTTTATTGTATTTAACTTTATTTAACCATTCGGGGGGTGCTTTGACATAATTTGACTATGTTTGCAAATAATTATTAAAACACAAATAAAAAACTTAAATAGCCATGAAAAAAATCATCATTTTATCTCTGTTTCTATTTTCGCTTGTGCAAATTCAAGCACAAGATGCTGCCTACAAAGCCGAAGTAAAAAAAATGCTGAATGCAAATAACGTGAGTTTTGAGGAAACGTTTGTGCAACTTTTTGAACTGGCAAAGGATGGTTTGCCCTACAAAACCGTTGAAGAAAGAGTTGCTGCGGCAAAAAGTTATGCAAAGAAGTACCAAGATACACAAGCCTACGATGACGTAAGTGATGTTTATATGCCATATTACAAAAAATATCTGACATTGGACGAGGTAAAAAATATTAACAAGACTCTACAAGACGAGAAATACAAAACTGCATATGATAAAACAAACAGTAATGAATTTTCTACAAAGTTAGGAACAATGTGCAGTTTTTTCATGGTTTCGATCGTTGCTACAATAGAAGCCGGAGAAGAACCGAAACCAGTGTTGGATGTAAATGAGAAGGGAAACAGTTATTATAAAAAATATCAGATATTGATTAACGAAAATGGAACAAAAAATCTCATAACTAATATTCTTAATGCAATTTCTTCAAATACTTTATCAAAAGCCACAGATGAAGAACAGAAGAATGTTATTAATAAGGCCTTTACATTTTATAACGACCAAGCATTAGACATGTGTTACACCATATATAAAGAAATATTAAGTGAGGAAGAACTTGATTTGTTGATTGAATTATTCAGTAAACATGAGTTCAAAAAACTCGCAAAAGTATCAGGCGAAATAAGCACCGATATCATGAATATGGGTGCAAAGTCTATGTCAAAAATTTCAAATTGGCTTAGCACACAAAATTTTGGAGAATAAATAAAAAACTATGGAAGATATATTATTATGGTATAACGCCCTCGATGGAATAGAAAAAACGTTTTGGATTTGTGCAATAGTAAGCAGTTTTATTTTTATAATCCAATTTATTCTGACATTTATAGGCATAGATTCCAGCGATAGCGATTTCAGTTTCGACACCAGCGCCGGCGACACATTAGATTTGGGAGGAACACTTGCACTCTTTTCGGTACGTAACATTGTCAATTTTGTGTTAGGTTTTGGCTGGGGAGGTGTTTGCTTTAACAACTACATAGAAAGCAAAGTGTTGGTTATCATAGCAGCAATAACAACAGGCCTGCTATTTGTCGTTGCCTTCATAATACTAATTCGTAAAATGATGAAATTCGAGTCAAACGGCACGATAGACATGAAAGATTGCGTGGGCAAATCGTGCGACGTATATCTTCGTATTCCCGAATCGAGAACAGGAAAAGGCAAAGTGCAAGTGAGCATAAACGGTACAATAATGGAATTTGAAGCCGTGACCGATGACAGTTCAAAAATTGCAACCGGCAGCAGAGTAAAAGTTATCGAGTACCTGGGAGGAGGAACATTGCTTGTTGCCAAAGAATAAACATTTAAACAAAATCTATAAATTATAAGAGTTATGGAAGGTATTTATTTAATTATGGCATTGATTGGCGCCATTTTACTATTGGCACTATCATTTATCAATCGTTACAGACGTTGTCCGTCAGACAAAATTCTTGTAGTATATGGCACAGGCTCAGGTAAATCATCAACAACCTGTGTACACGGTGGCGGTAAGTTTGTATGGCCGATAATTCAGGATTATGCTTATTTGAGTCTTACCCCTATTTCCATTGATGCAAACCTCACAAACGCATTAAGCCGGCAGAATATACGTGTAGACGTTCCAAGCCGTTTCACTGTAGGTATAAGCACCGACCCGGAATACATGCATGCAGCAGCCGAGCGTCTGTTGGGACTTACACCCACGCAAATACAGGAACTTGCCAGAGATATATTATTTGGACAGTTGCGTTTGGTTATAGCCACCATGAGTATCGAGGAACTGAACAACGACCGCGATAAATTCCTCGAAAGTATATCGGCAAACGTAGAAGTTGAGTTAAAAAAGATTGGACTTCGTCTTATAAACGTAAACGTAACCGATATAAAGGACGAATCGGGTTACATTGAGGCTCTAGGACGCGAAGCTGCAGCAAAGGCTATAAACGAGGCAAAAGTACGTGTTGCCGAACAAGACAAAATTGGTGAAATTGGAAAGGCAGAAGCAATGAAAGAGACACGTATACGTACCGCCGAGGCAAACGCTTACGCTGTAAAAGGAGAGAACGAGGCAAAAGTTGAAATTGCCAATTCCGAAGCATATCGTCGCGAAAAAGAAGCAGAAGCACAACGCAAAGCCAACGCTGCAGAAAAAGTACAACAGGCAAAAGCATTGCAAGAGGCATACGCTGCCGAACGCGAACGTTCAACAGAAACTGCAAACGTAATTGTACCACAAGAGATAGAAAAGAAACGACTTATTATTGCAGCCGAAGCCGAGGCTGAACAAAAACGTGTAAACGCAAAGGGTGAAGCCGATGCCATATATGCAAAGATGGAAGCCGAGGCTAAAGGTCTTTACGAAATTCTTACCAAACAAGCAGGTGGTTACGACAAGATGGTTGAAGCAGCCGGTGGCGATGCCAACAAAGCATACATGTTGCTGTTACTTGAAAAATTACCGGAACTTGTTAAAACACAGGTTGAGGCAATTAAGGGAATAAAAATAGACCAAGTTACAGTTTGGGACAGCGGTACAAACGGAACGGATGGTAAAGGTTCGACTGCCAATTTTCTTTCGGGACTTATGAAGAGCGTTCCTCCATTAGGTGAATTATTCGACATGGCAGGGTTGAACCTACCGGAATATCTGGCAAAAAAGAAAGAAGAGAATGCAACTGTAATTATAGAGGAAACATCAAAGAACAAATAACAAAGTTTCTCTAATAGTTTATATAACAATCCCCCAAAAAGGGGGAAGAGATAAATTTACTATACTTGTTTAAAATATTAACTTAAAAAATCGACTATGATACAAATGAGTTTTTCCGAAGCAATCAAGAGTGTGCTGACAACGAATTACGCCAACTTCAGTGGACGTGCCCGCCGAAGCGAGTATTGGTATTTTGTTCTGTTTAACTACATTTTGTATTTTGCCTGTTTGATGTTGGGTTCCATGTCGGAATCGATGCTACTTATATTTAACATAATCTATCTTTTAGCCTGTTTGGCAATGTTAATCCCTTCGTTTGCAGTGTGTGTACGTCGTCTGCACGATATTGGAAAGAGCGGATGGAATCTGCTTTGGGGTTTCTTGCCTGTTATTGGGTGGATTTTGTTGATTATATGGTACTGCAAGGACAGCCAGCCCGGCAAAAACAAGTGGGGTGATAATCCCAAAGGAGTGGAATAAACAAAAATCACACATAAAGCCATAAAATGGAAATGCAGCAAGAATCTATTTTGCTGCATTTCCATTTTTTAACTACCTTTGCCATTGATTGCACTGAGTGTGAGGTTGCATCACAATATCTACAATAAAATTGCGTTATAGAAAAGTATTGTTGAATTTAGAGGTAGTTTAAATTTCTTAAGAACTATTATTAACAAAGAGATAGAATATACGTAAATAATGAGAAAGTTTCTATACATAGTTATAGTGTCGCTTATCTTCGTGTCAGCGAGAGTACAGGCACAATACGATGTACATTTTACTCATTATTGGAATATGCAGAATTTCTATAATCCCGCAGGTGCAGGTGCCACCGGCAAACTGCATGCTTTCATTGCATACAGCAACCAGTTGACAGGTTTCGAGAACAATCCCAAGAGTATGCTTATAAATGCCGATGCACGTCTTACAATGTTGGGTGGCGATCACTCAGTTGGCTTTGGAATTCTTAACGATCAAATAGGTATATTTACACATCAACATCTCTTTTTGAACTACGCCTATGCCTTTAAACTGTTTGGTGGCAGGCTTGCTATTGGAGCGCAAATGGGATTACTTAATGCCAAAATAGATCCTTCGAGTTTGGAGTTTGGTGGTGATGCCAGTGATCCGGCATTTCCGCAAAGTGCGGTAGATGGCAATACCTTCGATTTTGGTGCGGGACTGCTTTATCAGCATAAATATTTCTATGCCGGTCTTTCGACCTTGCATGTCAATGCTCCGCTAATGGAACTGGGAGAAACAAATGAAATTCAGGTCGATCCTTATTTTAATTTTATGGCGGGAGGCAATATACCGTTAAAAAATCCGTTAATAACCATACAACCCTCGTTGCAGGTGATGACCGACTTTGTCTCTTGGCGTACCGATATAACAGCAAGAGGCAGTTATAACTTCAGAGAAAAGATATTCTTTGGTGGTGTAACTTACAGTCCTTCGACATCGGTGGCATTCTTTTTGGGAGCCGAATTCTTGAATATAACAGTTAGTTATGGTTACGAACTGTTTACTTCGGGTATTGGAGCGCAAAATGGCAGCCACGATATTTATATCGGCTACGAGATGGATTTAGATGTATTTAAAAAAGGGAAAAATAAACATAATAGCATAAGAATATTAGAATGATGAGAAGAATTGTTTTTCTACCGGCACTTCTTATAGCGCTTCTTGCAGTATCGTGTATGGGTACACGTCGAAGCACAGGTATGGGAGGCGAAGTTACCGGCGTGAGCGGTACAGCAATAAATGAGCCTGCACCATACGGAATGATACTTGTTGAACGTGGCTCCATAAAAATTGGTGATGAAGAGGCTGACTCTCTTTGGGGTATAACAACTCCTGTGAAGGATATTTCGGTCGATGCCTTTTGGATGGACGAAACAGAGGTAACAAATGCCGAGTATCGTCAATTTGTATATTGGGTTCGCGACTCTATTATTCGTGAACGTCTTGCCGACCCTGCATACGGTGGCGATGAATCATACAAAATTACTGAGGACGAATATGGTGAACCAATTACTCCTTACTTAAATTGGAGCAAACCAATTCCTTGGAGAAAACCTAATGAGGACGAACTGCGTGCAATAGAGAGTGTATATATTACCCATCCTATAACCGGAGATAAGATGCTCGATGCTTCGCAAATGAACTATAAATATGAAATATACGACTATACACAGGCTGCATTGCGCAAAAATCGTTTGAACCCTGCTGAACGTAACCGTAATACCGATATTCCGGTAAATTACGACGAAGTTGTTATGATTTCCAAAGATACAGCATACTTTGACGATGAGGGTAGAATTATAAACGAGACAATTACACGTCCTTTGTCGGGAGCACACGATTTTTTGAATACTTATATATTGAATATATATCCCGATACAACATGTTGGGTGAACGATTTTCCCAATGCCAATAATGAAACATATTTGAATCTCTATTTCAGCAGTCCTAATTACAGCGATCATCCAGTTGTAGGTGTGAGTTGGGAGCAGGCTAATGCATTTTGTGCATGGCGCACCGATTATCTTTTGCGTGGAATGAAGGGGCAGGCTAAATACATACAACGCTACCGTTTACCTTCGGAAGCAGAGTGGGAATATGCAGCACGTGGTAAAGAAGGAAATAAATTCCCTTGGGAATCGGGTGATACAAAGAGCGACAGAGGATGCTATTATGCCAACTACAAACCCGAAGATGGAAATTATACTAAGGATGGTAACCTCATAACATCCAAGTGTGGAATATACTCGGCAAACAGCAACGGATTGTATGACATGGCTGGCAATGTGTCGGAGTGGACATCGACGGTATACACCGAGGCCGGAATACTGCAAATGAGCGATATAAATCCCGACTTGCAGTATCGTGCGGCAAAAGAAGATCCTTACAGTATGAAAAAGAAGGCTATACGTGGAGGTTCGTGGAAAGATCCTGTTAAATATATCCAAGGCGCAACACGCTCTTATGAGTATCAGAACGAATCACGTTCCTACATAGGATTCCGTTGTGTACGCAGTTATGTTGGAACAAACAGAAGAAGATAATTAAGGTAGTTACATACATAGTTTCAGGTTATGAGCAAGAATAAAAATTTTATAAGTCGCATACAAACATTCATGGATTCTCCTAAAGGTAGAACTTATACAAACTACCTTTATAGTTGGGGAGCGGCAATCGTCATATTAGGTACACTGTTTAAACTTACACACATACCCGGAGCCAATCTGATGTTGTTCGTAGGTATGGGTACAGAGGTTATAGTATTCTTCTTCTCTGCATTTGAGCGTCCATACGAACTTGCCGAGGAAGACCGTAAAGAGGAAAGGGCTGCACGAGTAGCAGAAAGGGCTGAGGCTTTGGCTTCGCAACCTGTAATTGTAAATGGGCCGAAGATAACCGGTGGTGTTCCCGAAGGTGGTTCCGATTCCGGATTCTCGGGCTCAATAGTAATAAACGGAAATATGGGAAGTGGCAGTGTTGCTCCTTCACCTACTGCCGACCCGGAACTTGTTTCCGAAATGGATGATGCCACTAAAGAGTATGTAGAAAAGGTACGTGCTCTTAACGAGACAATAAAACGCATATCGGAGCAGACCGAGGCGTTGGGACATAACATGGCAGAAATGGATACTCTTGGACGTAACATAACAGGTATAAATGCTCTTTACGAAGTACAGTTACGCAGTGCCGGAGAACAGATAAGTTCTATAAATCAGGTTAACCAAGAGACTAAAAAAATGGCAGAACAGATAAAAGAACTGAACGCCATGTACACACGTATGTTAGAGGCTATGACCATTAACATGAATAGACAATTGTAAAACATACAACAGACAACTGATGAAAATCAAGAAAAATAAAGTTTCTCCGCGTCAGAAGATGATAAATCTAATGTATGTTCTTCTGATGGCTATGTTGGCTTTGAATGTTTCGTCTGACGTTCTCAATGGTTTTAATCTTGTAGACGAGAGTCTTACAAAGAGTACCATAAATGCAAGTGAACAGAACAGGGCTATGTACGAAGTGTTGGAGTCGTCAATGGAGCAGAATCCCGAAAAAGTGCGTGAATGGTTTAAACGTGCGCAACTTGTAAAGGAGATGTCCGACTCACTCTATAACCTTGCACAACAACTAAAGGTGAGCATTGCCAAGAAAGCCGACGGTGCTGACGGAGATTACAATAACTTGGAGAATCGTGAGGATCTGGAGGCTTCGACTCAGGTTATGTTGGCTCCCGGCAGGGGTAGAGGCGAAGAGTTGTATAATGCAATAAACAACTATCGCGAGAACATATTGAAGATGGTTCCCGATTCGGTGCAACGTCAGATAATAATTAACAATTTCAGTACCGACGTTCCGCGTAAGAATATCTCGTTAAGAAAGAATTGGCAGGAGTACCATTTCGAGAATATGCCTGCTATTGCTGCCATAACACAGTTGACAAAACTGCAGAACGATGTGCGATATGCCGAGGGTGAGGTATTGCATACGCTTACTAACAGTATCGATTTGGGCGATGTGAGAGTAAATCAGATACGAGCTCTTGTAATACCCAATTCAAAGAATGTTGTTCGTGGTAACGAATTTGTGGCACAGATAATATTGGCTGCGGTAGACTCTACACAGCGTCCCGAAATATTTATTGGAGATGAGAAACTGACAACAGAAAATGGTTTCTATTCTAAACAGTGCAATGCAACGGGCGATTATACCCTCAATGGTTATCTTATGGTAAACGATGGTTCGGGTATTGCCACACGTTACGACTTCTCACAGAGTTATACAGTAGTAGAACCTACTGCAACGGTAAGTGCTTCGCTCATGAATGTATTGTATGCCGGTTTCGAGAACCCTGTAAGCATATCTGTTCCCGGTATTCCTGCGAAGAATATATCGGCAAGTATTGCAAAAGGAAAAGGTACGCTTCGTTCCGATGGTAAGGATGGTTTCATTGTTATACCCGGACAGGTGGGTGAAGATATCAATATAGAGGTTACAGCATTAAATGAAGAGGGACGTCGCCAAAGTATGGGACAATATATATTCCGTGTACGACAACTGCCCGACCCTACACCATTCATAGAGTATAAGGATAAGGATGGCAACACACAGCGTTATCGTGGTGGCGCGCCATTTAGCAAGCAGGCACTTATGTCTACCGACGGTATTGTGGCAGCCATCGACGATGGATTGTTGAACATTGGTTTTAAAGTATTGTCGTTCGAAACAGTATTCTATGACAATATGGGTAACGCAATCCCCGAAGTTTCCAACGGAGCATCATTCTCTGCACGTCAAAAGGATATGTTCCGAAAACTATCAAGAGGAAAACGTTTCTACATATCGCATGTAAAGGCTTTAGGTCCCGACAATGTAGAGCGTCTGCTACCTACATCGCTCGAGGTTATTATCAACTGATTTTGAAACTGCATAATATATTACAATATGAAATACATTAGCAAAATATTCGTGGTTATGGCACTTATGATGTTGGGAGAATATGCTGTTGCGCAGCCTCCTGCACGTAAACGCGAGAATGAGACAAAAAAAGAGACTGCCACGTATAACATTCCCATGTCGGAAAGAGCAAAGAGTCAGTATCCAAAGAACGAACTACCTACCGAGGTGGTGTGGAAACGCGACCTCTATCGTGTGCTCGACCTTAAAAAAGAGAAGAATGCATCGCTTTATTATCCTGTTGAACCAATGGGAAACAGTGTAAACCTGTTTACATATATTTTCCGTCTCATTCTGGATAATTCAATAAACGCATACGCATATAACCTCGATGGTTACGAGTCTTTTACTCCCGAAAACAGAGTAAACCCATCGGATATGTTAGACAACTATCGTATCTACTACGAATATGCCGAAGATAGTACATTCGTTGTTGGAACAAGCGACATACCAAGTGGTGAGGTACTCAGTTATTACATAAAAGAGAGTTATTACTTCGATCAAAGAACATCGACATATAATAATCGTGTAACGGCTATTTGTCCGGTTCTGCATCGTGCAGGTGAGTTCTCAAGCGAAGTCACCAAATATCCTATGTTTTGGCTCAATTACGAAGAGATTGCACCCTTGTTGGCACGTCAAACAGTTATGACTAGTAGTTATAATAATGTCTCTACAATGAGTCTCTATGACTACTTTGTAAAACATTGCTACGAAGGAGAAATATACAAAACTGTGAATTTGCGTAATCTTGCCATCAGTCAGTACTGCAAAGATTCTGCCGAGGTTAAGAAGGAGCAACAAAAGATTGAGAAACAACTTGCCGACTTCGAAGCAAATCTTTGGAACCCTGTAAAGTCGGTTGTTGCCGATAGCACACAGGTGGCTTCAGATTCAACCGTAACAGACGCCAAAGCAGAAAAAGAGAAGAAGAGAAGTACGAAACGTGCGAAAAAAACCGTTAAAACCAAAGAGAAAAAGGTTAGTAAAAGCAGCGGTTCCGGTAGCAAAAGCAGTGGCTCGGCACGTGTCTCGGTACGTCGTCAACGTCGATAATAACATTTTTTCGAAAAAATAGTAAAACTATTAATTAAATAACTTATTTTTGCGCAAAGCAACACGAACAACGTGCCGCTTTGCGCAAACTATTATGTGCCGCAAACGTTTCATTGATGTGTTGTGAACAGTTTCTTAATATTAACAAACAAAAAGTAACACAATGAAGAAAATTTCTTTTATCATTATCGCGTTATGTTTGTTGGTGGCAATACCTGCAAACGCACAGATTAAGTTTGGTATAAAGGCCGGTACAAACTTGGTAGAGAGTATAGATGATTTCGAAGGAGCAAAAGCCGAATCTTTTACCGGTTTCTTTGTAGGTCCTACAGCACGTGTAACACTTCCCATTGTGGGATTGGGCGTTTCAGCCGACATCCTCTATTCGCAAACAGGTGCCGAATTTGGGGGTGAAAAGATTAAGAGAAACAGTATAGAGATTCCTGTTTACATTCGTTACGACCTTGCTCTTCCCGTTGTTAGCAATGTAGTAGTTCCCTTTGTGGCAGTAGGTCCTCAGTTCGGTTTTACATTAGGTGATGCCGACCAGAAATGGTCTTTGGGGGGTGAGGCTGTTAATGATGCTCTTAAGTTTGAATACAAGAAGAGCAACCTCAGCCTTAATGTCGGTGCCGGTGCAACACTCTTCAAACATGTTCAAGCACATGTGAACTACAATATAGCACTTGGAAAAACCAGTGAATTTATCGAGGTCGTAAACGGTGTAGAGACTCTACTTAAAGAGGAAAAGACAAATACTTGGCAAATATCTTTGGCATATATCTTCTAAGAAATATTTAATATCTATTATAAGAACCGAGAGGATATCTCCTTCCGGTTCTTTTTTGAAATTGTGAAAAAACTCGAAAGAATGAGTGAATATATAATTTACATACTGCAATATTTAGGCATAGAGTCTAATGAGTATCGTATATTGCATTGGATTATATTAATAGCAGGGTTCATCGCTGTATACTACTTTGCAGATCTTTTCGGTAAAAAAGTGTTTATTCCTTTGGTAAGGACATTTACTCGAAAGACTCAAAATGTGTGGGACGATATACTGTTTAACGATATAGTACTGAATAATTTTATATCTCTTATTCCACCAATAATAATAGCGATACTTGTTCCGTTGGCAATTGTAGAGGATAGTATATTGCATGTCTACAGTATGAAGATATGCTGGATATACATAATAGTTGTTGCCACAAAACTTGTATGCTCTGTCTTGAGTTCGCTGTATATATTATCTAATAACTTAGAAAGAACAAAAAATACCACCTTGCAAGGCGTCTTTCAGATGCTTAAGATTGCAACAATATGCATAGGTATAATAATAGTTGTAAGTACACTCATAGACCGCGACCCGGTGAAGATTCTCGCCGGTCTTGGTGCTTCGGCTGCAGTGCTGATGCTCATTTTTAAGGATAGTATCATGGGATTAGTGGCAGGGGTACAACTATCGGCAAACGATATGCTACGTCCCGGCGACTGGATATCCATGCCTAAGCATGGTGCCGACGGAAGTGTCATAGATGTATCACTCACAACAGTCAAAGTTCAGAATTGGGATAAAACAATAACTACCATTCCGCCCTATCTGTTGGTCAGCGATTCGTTTCAGAATTGGCGTGGTATGCAGGACAGTGGTGGCAGACGTATAAAACGCTCAATATATATCGACATGAACTCGGTAACATTCTGCACACAAGAAAACATTAAAAAATATATAAAAAAGGGGTGGTTAGAGCCTGACGATTGCAACAATGAACTTGTAAACCTTGGAGTCTTTCGTAACTACTTAGAGAATTATTTGCGTAAAAGTCCATTGGTGAATCCCGATATGGTGGTTATGGTGCGCCAATTACAACCTACACCGCAAGGACTTCCATTGGAATTATATTTCTTTTACAATGGAATAACATGGGTCGCATACGAGCATGCCCAAGCCGAGATTTTTGAGCATGTATTTGCTGTATTACCCGAGTTCGGTTTAAAAGTATTTCAGAGTCCATCGGGTAAAGATTTGTCTTCCATCGGTACTATGTCAAAGTCGAAAATAACAGAATAGTATAAGTTGAAATTTGTAGATGTAATACTCCCGTTGCCACTTGCATCTTCGTACACCTACTCCGTTCCGGAAGAGTACGAAGAGAGGGTTGCTGTGGGTTGTCGTGTATCTGTTCCATTAGGTAAGAGCAAGCATTACATCGCTCTCATTGAGAGAGTGCATGAAGAAAAACCCTCGGACTATGATGTGCGTCCGTTTACAGAACTGATGGATGAATCTCCTATACTTCTGTCGACACAGATGAAACTGTGGGATTGGATATCAAGGTATTATCTATGTACACTTGGAGAAATCTACAAAGCGGCAATTCCACAGGGGTTAAAGGGTGAGTTTAAGCCAAAGACAGAACAGAGAATAAGGCTTACCGAGCGTTGTAAGGATAAAATTTCACTTAATCTTATATTGCAGTCTCTCTCACGCGCTCCGCGACAAAAACGTTTGTTAAATACTTTCTTGCAACTTTGTGAAGGCAACGATGGTATTGCAAAGCATAAACTTATTGAGACTGCTGAGGTGTCTTCGAATATTTGCAGAGAGTTAATAGATAAAGGTATCTTTGAGTGTTACGAGGTAGAGGTAGGACGTTTGTCGAATGTGGCAGAACCTGTGCTACCCATAAATATACTGAATGAGGCTCAGAAAAAGGCATTCGATGAAATAAACGAGCAGTTTCTAAACAAGAATGTAATACTGTTGCATGGTGTAACATCGGCAGGAAAAACCGAAGTTTATATTCATCTTATAACCAGAGCATTGGCGCAAGGGAAACAGGTGCTATATATGTTACCTGAAATTGCACTAACCAAGCAGATAGTGGAGCGTTTGCGACGGGTCTTCGGTAATAGGATTGGTTTGTATCATTCCAAATTTTCCGATGCCGAAAGGGTTGAAATCTGGAAAAAACAATTAAGCGATACCCCTTACGATGTTATTCTGGGTGTTCGCTCGTCGTTGTTCTTGCCTTTTAAGGATTTGGGGCTGGTTATTGTCGATGAAGAGCATGAAAATAGTTATAAGCAGCAGGAACCTGCTCCACGTTATAATGCACGTAATGCGGCTATTGTGCTGGCATCGTTCTTTGGCGCAAAGACATTGTTGGGTACGGCTACACCTTCGGTAGAGAGTTATTATAACGCAACAACAGGTAAATATGGCTTGGTGAATTTGCATAAACGTTATCGTTCCATGCAAATGCCCGATGTAGAGGTAGTAGATATAAAGGACCTTTCGCATCGCAAACAAATGACTGGTACTTTCTCCGATCCATTGACCTATGCAATGAAAAGAAGTCTTGACGAAGGAAAGCAGGTTATTCTTTTTCAAAATAGACGTGGTTATTCGCCTCTTATAGAGTGCCGTAACTGTGGCTGGGTGCCACGATGCAAACATTGCGACGTAAGTCTCACTCTGCACAAGAATGCAGGAAAACTGACATGCCACTATTGTGGCTATACGATACCTGCACCCAAAATATGCCCCAACTGTGAAGAGAATAATTTTGTAAACCTTGGATATGGAACAGAAAAAATTGAAGATGATTTGCAGAATATGTTCCCCGAGGCTCGTATTGCACGTATGGACCTTGATACTACCAGAACACGTAGTGCATACGAGAATATAATAAACGACTTTCAGCAGGGGAAAACGGATATTCTCATTGGTACACAAATGGTTTCTAAAGGTTTGGATTTTGATAATGTAGAGGTTGTCGGTATCTTGAATGCCGATATCCTACTCAATTATCCCGACTTTCGTGCCAATGAGAGAGCGTTTCAATTAATGGCACAAGTAGCGGGACGTGCCGGACGTAAAAATGGGCAGGGAAAGGTTTATCTGCAAACAAGACAACCCGATGCTCCGGTTATTCCGCATATAGTAAAAAATGATTTTCTACAGTTTTATAACACGCAACTTTCGGAGCGCATGATGTTTCATTATCCTCCTTTTTATCGTTTGATTTATGTATATATGAAACACCGCGATATACATGTTCTGGAGGAGTTCTCGGAACTTATGGGACGCAGGATGCGCGATGTGTTCGACTATCGTGTATTAGGTCCCGATCTGCCACCGGTGGCTCGTGTGCAACAGTTGTATATTCGTAAAATAGTTCTTAAAGTAGAAAGTAACCTGTCGCAATATAAAATTAATGAAGCATTAATGGGTTTGCAGAACGAACTCTTGTCGGATAACCGTTATAAAAGGGTAACAATGTACTACGATGTAGACCCACTATAAAAGGTCGATAAATTTTTAAATAGATTCTTATGAAACACTCTGTGAAAAATTGGTTCCTTACAACGCGACCTTGGTCGTTTCCTGCATCGGCAATACCTGTACTAGTAACATTTGCTTATGTAACCTGGTTATGTAATATGTGTAACTGCAGTGTCGATTGGGTAAATGGCATATTGGCTGTTATTGGTATAGTATTGTTTCACGCTTCGGGTAATATGCTTAGTGATATAAACGACTACAAAAAAGGAGTAGATGCACAACATAATAGCGATATGCGTCCATTGGTGAACGGTGAGTTCACAACAAGGGAATATTTGCGTTTGAGTGGTATACTCTTCATGTTGGGTCTGTTGGTCGGTTTATTCATAATGTATCGAAGTGGTTGGCATCTGTTGATAGCCGGTATTGCCGGTGCTTTTTTTACTGTCTCCTACTCATTCTTCAAATATCATGCGTTGGGCGATTTGGCAATACTTGCTTCTTATGCACTTATTCCGGTTATGGGAACCACTTATGCCGTTGCTTATGAATACAATAATACGGCATTGGTATTGGTACTTCCGATAGGTCTTATAACGGTTGCCATTCTGCATGTTAACAATACACGTGATATTGATACCGATAAGAGTGCGGGTATTAAAACATTTGCCATGTCAATAGGTAGAAATGCTTCTATTAAACTATATATCTTCGAGGTGTTATTCCCCTTTGTGCTTATATTGGCAACTGTTATTTTGGGATATCTGCCATTGTATTCTCTGATAGCCCTGCTTGCTCTGCCAAAGGCTTTGGGTAACGCACGCATAATGTGGGCGGCTCGTAAAACAGGATTAGATGGTATTGCAATGCTCGATGAGGCTACAGCACAGTTGCAACTTGTTTTTGGACTTTTATTGGCTGTTTCTCTGTTTGTTGCCGCATGGGTATGAAAAAGGTTGTTTTTTCTGTATTGGTGGCAACCATCTTATGGTTTATAATGTTTAACCCCTGGTTGCCTAAGCCTGCCGATTTTTGGACTATGATGACGGTGTCGGGATTGTTGTTGCTATCTATGACCTCTCTTTTCGGTTCAGGTTGGGTTAAAGATGTTAAAGTTTCGTGGCAAGGATTTCTTCTTGGCATGGGTATTGCTGTATTGTTATGGTGTGTGTTTTGGATTGGCGATAAGATTGCTACATGGATGTTCTCTTTTGCGCGTCCGCAGGTAGACTTAATATATGGTATGAAGGAGCAACAGCATGAATGGGTTATCGCAAGTCTGCTGTTATTCATAATAGGTCCTGCCGAAGAGATATTCTGGCGTGGATTTGTACAACGTAATCTTGTTAATACTCTGAGTGCCGACAAGGCATTTGTTGTAACAACCGTTGTTTATGCTTTGGTGCATGTTTGGTCGCTCAATTTTATGTTACTTATGGCTGCCCTTGTGTGTGGAATAGTTTGGGGATTGGCATATCGTTTGTTTCCGAAACATCTGTTTGCTCTTATTGTTTCTCACGCAGTTTGGGATGCTATGGTGTTTGTAATATTTCCCATTTAATATTTTCAACCCCCTAATTTGTTACCTGTTTAACACTATTTTAGTGAATTAAACAGGTAATATTTTGTTCATTTGCTATCAATTAGGTAAATTTGCGCGTTTTTGGGAGTTATGTCCATACTTGCGTGTATGGGTTCTTGAACGAAAATAATAAAATACGAAATAATGAGGAGTTACAAAATTGTAAACAACACATTCGGTTGGCTGACATTCCTTATTGCAGCCATTACATACTGCTTGACAGTTGAGCCTACCGCAAGTTTCTGGGATTGCCCGGAATTTATTTTGTCGGGAAACAAATTAGAGGTGGGTCATCCTCCCGGTGCACCATTCTTTATGCTTACAGCAAATCTGTTTTCCTCTTTTGCATCACCCGATAAGGTTGCTTACATGGTGAATATAATGTCTGCCTTGTTGAGTGCCGCAGGTATTATGTTTCTCTTTTGGAGCATCACCCACTTGGTGCGTAAATTGGTTGCACCAAAAACAGAGGAAATGACAACATCGCAAATGATAACCATCATAGGTTCCGGATTAGTAGGCGCTTTGGCATACACATGGAGTGATACCTATTGGTTCAGTGCTGTAGAGGGTGAGGTATATGGTTACTCTTCTCTCTTTACCGCAGTTGTCTTTTGGCTTATATTAAAATGGGAAGAGAACGCCGATGAACCACATAGCGACCGTTGGCTTGTGCTAATTGCCTATCTTATAGGCTTGTCCATAGGTGTTCACCTGCTTAACCTATTGTGTATTCCTGCAATTGTCCTGGTGGCATATTACAAAAGAAAACCCAATGCAACAGTAAAAGGTTCAATCGCTGCACTTTTCTTTTCGGCTATACTTGTTGCAGTGGTGCTGTATGGAATTGTTCCCGGTGTGGTGAAGGTTGGCGGATGGTTCGAACTGTTGTTTGTGAACTCATTCGGTTTACCATTCAATACCGGATTGGTAATATATTTGATATTGCTTTTGGGAGTACTATTGTGGGGTGTTTACGAAAGTGAAAAGGGCAAAAACCGTAAGTATCTTGTGATAGCATTTGTTATATCTGTTGCTCTGCTTGGTATTCCTTTCTACGGATATGGTGCAACAAGCATTGTTTTAGGTATTATAGTTCTTGCCATACTTATCTTCCTACTCTCATTGAAGGTTAAAAAAGAGTATCTGTTGAACGTACGTATGCTGAATACTTCGCTGTTGTGCATGTTGTTGATGATGGTGGGATATTCTTCGTATGCACTTATTGTGGTACGTTCATCGGCAAATCCTCCTATGGACCAGAACTCTCCCGAGGATATATTCTCTTTAGGTAAATACCTGGGTCGTGAGCAATACGGAACACGTCCGTTATTCTACGGAAAAGCATTCTGCTCCGAACTGAAATATGAGGATGTCGACGGTATGTATGCACGTCCTGTAACCGTTGACGGTGCACCTAAATATGCTCCCAAAGAAAAGGCTTCGCCCAACGAAAAAGATAGTTACGAGTTGCTTGGACACGATTATGACTATGTATATGAACAGAATATGTTTTTCCCGCGCATGTACGACGAAAAATATGCTTCGTATGGTCCGCAAGGTATAAATATCTATGAGCAGTGGGTAGGCGGCAAAATAGGTGGAAAAAATAAGAAACGCGAAGGAGAGGTTGTAATGCCTACGCAGTGGGACAACTTACGATTCTTTATAAATTATCAGATAAACCACATGTATTGGAGATATTTCATGTGGAACTTTGTAGGTCGTCAGAATGATATGCAGAGCAGGAATGGTGAAATGGATAAAGGTAATTGGATTACAGGTATCTCATTTATTGATAATCTGCTTGTAGGTAATCAGGATAAACTTCCTACTGTTCTTAAAGAAAATAAAGGACGTAATGTGTTCTTTGCATTACCGCTTATTTTGGGATTGTTAGGTATATTCTGGCAATGGAATAAGGGTGGTTCCGGTAAACGTCAGTTTTGGGTGGTTTTCTTCCTGTTCTTTATGACCGGTATTGCCATTGTTCTGTATCTGAACCAGAAACCATTAGAACCACGTGAACGTGATTATGCTTATGCAGGTTCGTTCTATGCTTTTGCTATCTGGATAGGTATGGGTGTTGCCGCTATTACCGAATGGTTTAAAAAGAGAAGTGCTTTGGTTAGTACAGGTGTCTCTTTGGCTTGTTTGTTGGTACCTGTGCAGATGGTTTCACAGACATGGGACGACCACAACCGCAGTGGTAGATATGCTTGTCGCGATTTCGGACAAAACTATCTTAACTCAATGTCCGAAGAGGGTAATCCTGTAATATTTACATGTGGCGACAATGATACATTCCCTCTTTGGTATAGTCAAGAGGTTGAAGGTGTACGCACCGATTCGCGTGTATGTAACCTGTCGTATCTGCAAACCGATTGGTATATCGACCAAATGCGTCGTCCTGCATACGATTCTCCCTCCATACCCATAAAGTGGGAACGTATCGACTATGCAGGAAACCAAAACGAGTATGTAAGAATAAATCCTAACGTAAAAGAGAATATCTTAAAGTTATATGAAAAGAACCCCGAAAAATATAAGGCTGTTTGGGGTGAGAATCCTTTCGAAGTAAAGAATGTGATGAAGTATTGGGTATGCTCGGGAAATAAAGAACTTCATTATATACCTACAGATACTCTTTATATAGAAATTGACCCTGAGGCAGTGAAACGTTCGGGAATGGTAATTCCCGAGGAGTATCGCGATTCTATGCCTAAATACATGGAGATATCGCTTAATGGTTTGAGAGGATTAACTCGTGGCGACCTCATGTTGCTCGAAATGTTGTCGCAAACAAATTGGGAACGTCCGTTATATATGTCAATGACAGTAGGTGAAGACAATTATCTCTCTTCGTTGAACGATTTCTTTGTACAAGAGGGTTTGGTATATAGAATAACTCCTTTTAATTGGAACAAATTAGGCTATAGCGAAGGACGTGAACATGTAGCCGATACAGAACAATTCTATCACAATGTAAAGAACCGATTCAAGTTCGGTGGTTTGAAAGAGAATCCCGATTACTATGTCGATGAAACAATCCAACGCATGATATACACCCATCGTCGTCTTATGGCTTCGTTGGCTACACAACTGTTGCTCGAAGATAAGCACGACAAGGCACTTGATATTCTTAATCTTGCCGAGGAGGAACTTCCCTCGTCAATGGTTTCTCATGGTATGCTTGTGGGTGGTTTCGATATGGCAAAATGTTACATGGAATTGGGAGAAAAAGAGAAGGCTGTGGAGATTCTGTCACAGATGGCCGATGAACAGTTGGAGTATATGACATGGTATTGCAGTCTCGATGAACGTCGTTTCAGGAATTCTTTACAAGAATCCTATTTCTCTTTGCAATTCCTTAAAGAGATTATCGACCTCTTGGAAAAAGGTGGTGAGGAGTATAAAACCGAACTGTTAAAATACAATAAGGAATTTGCCATTCAATATAAACATTGGCAATCGCGAATCTCTTAAAAAATAGTTGGAATGTTTATAGAGCAAGTACCGGAATTCTTTAGAAATCTTTATCCCAAGGCGTTGTGGCGTATGGACCCAAACGAGAAGGCTGTATATTTAACCTTCGACGATGGACCTATACCTGTTATCACTCCTTGGGTCGTGGATTTGCTCGGCAGGTACAACATAAAGGCTACATTCTTTATGGTTGGGGATAATGTGCATAAGTTCTCACAGGAGTATATGCAGGTTGTGGAAAACGGGCACAGAGTGGGAAATCATACATTCAACCATTTAAAAGGGCTTTTTACCTCTACCAAGGAGTATATTGATAATGTCGACCAGGCTGACGCTTTCATACATAGTAACCTGTTTCGTCCGCCTCATGGAATTTTACGAAGCAGGCAATATCAAGAGTTGAGTAAGCGGTATCAGTTTGTGATGTGGGACCTTGTTACACGCGATTATAGTTTTCGTCTGTATGGTGAGGATGTGCTTGCTAATGTGAAACGTTATACACGTAATGGCTCTATTATAACATTCCACGACTCTATGCGAAGTGAGAGTAATCTGCGTTATGCGTTACCACGCTCTATCGATTGGTTATTGGAACAGGGTTATACATTCAAAATATTCGAATGATGTCGCCATCTGAACTATCTCAATATATTAAAGCCGAGGCTGTATGCCTCGGCTTTGCTGTATGTGGTATAGCAAAAGCCGAACCTTTGTCGGGTAATGTCGTAGAGTCAATGGAGGGTTGGCTCGGTAATGGAATGCATGGTACAATGTCCTATTTGAAACGTAACAAAGATAAACGTTATAATCCTCTACTGCTTGTTCCCGGTTGCCGTAGCATAATATGTGTTGCGCAAAACTATTATCCATCAATAATACAGGAAGAGGGGGTACATTTGTCGCGTTATGCTTTAGGAAATGATTACCATAAGGTTGTAAAAGACAAATTGTTCCTTTTGTTACAAAAAATAAACAATGTTATGCCGGTTAAAGGACGTCCTTTCTGCGATTCGGCACCTGTTATGGAACGATATTGGGCAAGAGAGGCAGGCTTAGGCTGGATAGGCAAGAATCATCAGTTGATTGTTCCAAATGCCGGTACGCATTTCTTTCTAGGAGAACTTTTTGTAGATATAGAATTGGACTATGATAAACCGTTGGAACATGATTTTTGTGGTAATTGCGATGCATGTGTGCGTAGTTGTCCCACCGGTGCTTTAAGTGTAAATGGTTTTGATGCACGTTGTTGTTTGTCGTATCTGACAATAGAACATAGTGGAGAACTTCCCGATGGAATCGGGGAAAAAATGAGAAATTGTATTTATGGTTGCGATTGTTGCCAACGTAGTTGTCCACACAATCGCTTTGCCACTCCCAGTAAAGAAGCGGCATTTATTCCTAAAACGGAATTGTTAGAGATGAATGCCGATGATTGGAAGAATCTTACCAAGGAGCAGTATTACCAACTATTCGAAAAGAGTGCTGTAGAGCGATGTGGATACGAACAACTGATGCGTAATATAAAATCGGCAATCGAATAACTCAATTGCCGATTTTATATCTATATCTGTTTGCAATATTGCTTTCAGAATGTCCATTTGGCTGCTAATGTCGGTATGGCGTAGAAACGGTTGTTCTTTCCGTCTGTTGGCCAAACCAAGTTGTTAGTAATCTCAAGTTCGGTACCTATACTTAATTTAAAATCATCGTCGACACCCTTTAAGGCTGCAATGTTAAACCAGAATTGCGGTTCGCTTCCGAATACAATAGAGCCGTTTACGCTTTCGTCATACGATACATCTGCATATCCGTTGAATGTACATAATCCTTGTGCAAAATGTATACCCCAAACTGTTGTTAGTTGCCAAGCATGCTTGGTTCCAACTGTTTGACGTGCCAAGTATCTGTATAGCATTTGCAAAGAGAAAGTGCGACTAAAGTTCTTATTTGCCCAGTTATATGCGGCACCAACAAGGTAGGCATCGTTATAACTTCCATGTCCCGAAAGACCACCATTGTACTCCAAATGAACTGCTACAGGTGCTTCCCAAAAACGTAGTTCTCGTGCAAATTCGGCATACACATTTTGCATTTGGTTGTCTTCTAAATTACCATCTACAAAGAAAAATGTGCTACCCCATTTATCGGCTGAAAAATTTTCGATGGTAACGGTTAAATTTGAGCGATTTGACAATTCATTGCCATATATGGGGGAACCAAAATCGTAATGAAATTGAACATTTAACTGTGCATAAACAGATATTGTTGCACACATACAAAGAATGATGGAAAGTACTCTTTTCATAGTCTGTTATAATAAAAATTTTAATAAGAAGAATATACCTAAGATGTACATTCCAATTTTAACCTTTTTGAAGTTTCCGCTGAATGTGTTTATAAGAATGTAACTTAGATGTCCCAACACAATACCGTCCGATATGCTATAGGAAAGTGGCATGAATATGATACATATAAAAGCCGGAATAGCCTCGGAGTAATCGTTGAAGTTTACTTTAAGTACCGACGACATCATCATAAGACCCACGAGAACCAGTACGGGGGCAGTTGCCGCTGCGGGTATTGCAAGGAATAGGGGGGCAAAGAAAAGTGCAACCAAGAAACAGCATCCTGTTACAAATGCGGTAAGACCGCTACGTCCGCCTTCGTTAACACCTGCAGCACTCTCTACATATACAGCGACAGTGCTGGTACCCATTATCGCTCCTGCTGTAGTTGCAACGGAGTCTACCATAAACACCTCTTTTAATCGTGGTATTTTTCCATCTTTAACCATCCCGGCGCGGGTGGTAACACCAATAACGGTTCCAATACAATCAAAAAGATCTACAAACAACAAGGTAAAAACAATCACAAACATATCTTTAGTAAAGATATTACCCCACTCAAATTTACAGAATATGGGTTCTACCGAAGGGGGAATACTGAATAATCCATCGAACTTTGTAACTCCCAACGGAATACCAATGATGGTGGTAAGTAAAATACCAAAAAGCAATGCTCCTTTCAGGTTCTTAACCAAAAGAACTGATGTTATCACAATACCAATGACACCCAAAAGTGCCGATCCCGAACTCAAACTGCCAAGAGCAACTAATGTAGCATCGTTATTGACAATTATTCCTGCACTCTTTAATCCTATAAATGCGATATAAAGTCCTATACCGGCACTAATAGAGTTTTTTAAAGCATCGGGCAATACATCTACAATCTTTTCGCGCAGGTTGGTAATCGTAAGAAGAATAAAAACCAATCCCTCAAGGAATACTGCAGTTAATGCAAATTGCCATGAGTAGCCCATGACCATAACAACCGTATATGCAAAAAATGCATTTAATCCCATTCCGGGAGCAAGAGCAAGAGGGAGTTTTGCATAAACACCCATGAATATTGTTGCCAATGCCGACATTACAACGGTTGTTGTAAATAGTGCCCCTTTGTCCATACCTGTTTCACCAAGTATATTTGGGTTTACAGCCAAAATATACGCCATGGTAAGAAAGGTTGTTACACCGGCCATAATCTCAGTGCGAGGTGTTGTCTCGCGTGGGTCGAACCCAAAAACCTTTTTAAGCATCTTTTTTGTAATTTGTGTTAAAGTAATAGAACTGCAAACTTACGTAATTTTTTTTAATTATGACCTTATTTATTCCGGAAACGATCTATTATACATTCTCTAAGGCTTGCTTAATATCATTTATAATATCTTCGATATGTTCGGTGCCTATAGAAAGACGTACTGTCGCAGGAGTTATATTCTGTAATTCCAATTCTTCCTTCGATAGTTGTGAGTGTGTTGTTGTATAGGGGTGTATAGCCAAACTTTTAACATCGGCCACATTTGCAAGCAAAGAAAATATTTCGAGTGAGTCTATGAAACGCCATGCTGCATCCTGTCCTCCCTTTATCTCGAATGTAAAAATGCTTCCGCCACCATTTGGGAAATATTGATTATATAATTTATTACATGGGTGTCCCGATAAAGCAGGGTGGTTAACTTTCTCTATTTTAGGATGTTTGTTTAAAAAGTCTACTACCTTAAGTGTGTTCTCGACATGACGTTCTACACGTAACGATAATGTTTCCAAACCTTGTAATAATAGAAATGCGTTAAACGGTGATATTGTTGCGCCTGTATCACGCAAAAGCACCGCACGAATACGTGTTACAAAGGCTGCTGCACCTGCAACATCTGCAAATATTGCACCATGGTAACTAGGGTCGGGTTTTGCCAAAGTTGGGAACTTGTCGGGTGATGCTTTCCAGTCGAAGTTTCCACTATCCACAATGACTCCACCTAATGATGTTCCATGTCCACCAATGAATTTTGTAGCAGAATGTACTACAATGTCGGCACCATGTTCTATGGGACGTAATAAAAACGGTGTTGCAAAAGTGTTGTCTATTATAAGAGGGATACCGTGTCTGTGAGCAATATCGGCAACACTTCTTATGTCGGTTATGTCTGAATTGGGATTTCCGAATGTTTCGGCATAAACAACCTTTGTATTTGGACGAATAGCATTCTCTAAAGCAACGGTGTCGTTAATATTTACAATACTGTAGGTTATTCCTTGTGTTGTAAGTGTATGAGTTATCAGGTTGTAAGAACCTCCGTATAAATTATCGGCAGCAACAATGTGGTCTCCGGCTTGTAGAATGTTCTGCAGGGCGTATGTTATTGCTGCGGCACCCGAGGCTACCGCTAAGCCTGCCACACCACCCTCGAGCGCGGCTACACGCTCTTCAAAGACACCTTGAGTGGAATTTGTAAGGCGTCCGTAAATGTTACCCGCATCGCGAAGAGCGAATCTGTCTGCGGCATGCTGGGAATTATGAAATACATAGGATGTTGTTTGGTAAATTGGGACTGCTCGTGAATCGGTTGCCGAATCGGGTTGTTCTTGACCAACATGTAACTGCAGGGTTTCAAAATGTAATTTTCTTCTTTCCATAATCGTTGATTCTTTAATTGTTAAAATGAATTGTTTTACTTGTGCAAAAGTATGATTTGTGGAATTATCAAACAATATTTGCTTTAATTTTGGAAGAAAACACTATATTTGCTCCTTTGAAAAGAATAAATGTATTTGTATAACCCCTGTTTTTTGTTGTAAACAGAATATTTATCTTTTTTATTATGGATACTTTGGATAAAGTCGACTTGCAAATTTTACGTATACTGCAAGAGAATGCAAGATTAACTACAAAGGAACTTGCTTCGCGTGTCAGTTTATCATCAACACCGGTGTTTGAACGTTTGAAGCGTTTAGAGAATAACGGTTATATAAAAAAATATATAGCCGTACTCGATGCCGATAAGTTAAATAGGGGCTTTGTGGTATTTTGTAATGTAAAAATGAGCAAACTGAGCCGTGAGATAGCCCTCAATTTTACTAAAATTATTGAGAGTATCCCCGAAGTTACAGAATGTTACAATATATCGGGTAGTTTCGATTATTTATTGAAGATTCATGCTCCCGACATGAAATATTATCAACAGTTTGTACTGAATGTATTGGGTACTATTGAAAATCTAGGTTCTTTAGAGAGTACATTTGTTATGGACGAAATAAAACATAACTACAGAATAAATATATGAACTATTTACATAGGGTATTGCAAACTTTGTCTTGCCACACACGTACAGCCTGTGTGTTCATGGAATTCTGGTTTATAATAACAAATGCCAATGTGTGTCCGTTGTTCGCTTGAGCGTACCCGGCAAGTGTGCATACACCTTTTACTGTTCCTGTTTTGGCATGTATCTTTTTATATGCTGCAGTCCCTTTTGTGCGGTGTTTCATGGTTCCGCTTACACCCGAAACAGGCAGTGAATTATATATTACATCGTATAACTGCGACCGGGAATATGCATGGCGAAGAACCTTAATTAACATATCTGCCGATAAATAGTTATACAAGGAGAGGCCTGAGCCGTCGGCAATGTTGTAGTCCGAATCTGTTTTTAGTGTATAATCGAAAAAAGCCTTTATTATTTCCGGTCCCATATCCTGATGTACCGGAAATTCTCCAAAAAGTGCACCTAAATGGTAGGAAAGTGCCTCAGCACATAAATTGTTACTCTCCATAAGGGCTTCGAATACAATCTCTGTAATAGGGCGTTGTATACGGTATAATTCTTTTGCACTTGCAGGTGTTTTACCGAAAGTGTTATAACTAACATTTATTCCTTTATCTGAAAGACGTTCCTTCATAACAGTTATAAAAAACTCTTGTGATGGATACATATTCATCTTCTCACTTTTGGGAGCATTACAATCTCCTCGTAAACGAATAATATTACAGTTGTTTAACCAGTCGCGCAGTATAGTAAAACGTTCGCCTCTGCCCCCTTTGCTTACTGCTTCGTTCACAATAGTATAAAAATTCGATTCGGGTATGCACTCAACATGTGGAACTTCACCTTTTTTTGTCGGTTTTGCCGAAATTTCTACGCAACCACCGCATAACATCAATGGCGATATGTATGGTTGAAATTCCCATGGGGTGTCGTCCCATGCCCAACCAGGTCCCCAATATATGGAATCCATAAAAGTGCAGTCGGCAAAAAGGGTGTCTATCGTTGTGTTTGCAGGAACGGTTGCAAGCATACTCAACAAATCCTCTTCATTGAATAATGGGTCAATCTCTCCCTTTATGTATAAATTGACTCCTCCCGAACAATTCTTTTTCTCAAATAAATAAGTTTTTATGGTATAATCGCAACCTAATCGCTCCAACGCAATCACCGAAGTGGGCAGTTTTAGAATTGATGCCGGGCGACATAATTTGTGTTCACGATAGGCATAAAGCATGCTGTCTGTTTCCATGTCATGTATGGCTAACGATACATCGCTGTTGTGAAAAAGAGTATCATTTAACAAAATATCGATACGCTCCGAGAGGCTCTGTGAGAAAGTGGGTATATATAAAAATAGAGTGATAAAAACAGTGAAAAATGTTTTTCTTATCATACAAACAACTTCTAAAATTTTTGGTAAAACTACTTATTATTTATCTAATAATTGCCACAAGATGCTTTTTTATTTATGTTTTTTGTATTTTTGCGTCGTTATTGCATCAATAAACGGTGTATAACAAAAAAGAATACGAATATGGTTAAGAAATTCGATTTTTTAGTTATCGGTTCCGGTATTGCCGGTATGAGTTTTGCCCTGAAAGTGGCACATAAGGGTAGTGTTGCGCTTGTATGTAAAACAACACTCGAAGATGCCAATACCTACTTTGCGCAAGGTGGTGTTGCGTCGGTAACAAATCATCTTGTCGATAATTTCGAGAAACATATCGAGGATACAATGATTGCCGGTGATTACATAAGCGACCGCAATGCTGTTGAGAAGGTTGTCAGAGAGGCACCCGGGCAAATCCAGCAACTTATCAATTGGGGAGTCGACTTCGATAAAAAAGAGGATGGAGAATTCGACCTGCATCGCGAAGGAGGACATTCGGAATTTCGTATATTGCATCATGCCGACAATACGGGTGCCGAAATTCAGGATTCGCTTATAAAGGCGGTGAGAAATCATCCTAATATCTCCATATTCGACAATCACTTTGCAATAGAGATTCTGACACAGCATCATTTGGGTGTTACTGTTACTCGTCAGACACCCGACATTGAATGTTATGGTGCTTATGTTCTCGATATATCCACAAACAATGTATATACTTTCCTTAGCAGGGTTACACTTATGGCTACAGGTGGTTGCGGAGCAGTTTATAAAACAACCACAAATCCATTAGTGGCTACCGGTGATGGTATTGCAATGGTGTATCGTGCAAAAGGTACCGTAAAGGATATGGAGTTTGTACAGTTCCATCCAACTGCATTATATCATCCCGGAGACAGACCTTCGTTCCTTATAACAGAGGCTATGCGTGGATATGGTGGCATTCTGCGAACAAAAGATGGTAGGGAATTTATGCAGAAATATGATGAAAGGTTATCACTTGCTCCTCGTGATATTGTTGCCCGTGCCATCGATAACGAAATGAAAACACGTGGTGAGGACCATGTTTACCTCGATGTTACCCACAAAAATCCGGAAGAGACAAAACGTCATTTTCCCAATATATATGAAAAGTGTCTTTCGTTGGGAATAGACATTACAAAAGATTACATTCCGGTTGCACCTGCTGCGCACTATCTGTGCGGAGGAATAAAAGTCGACTTAAATGCGGCATCAAGCATACGAAGGTTGTATGCTGTGGGCGAGTGTTCGTGTACCGGTTTGCATGGCGGCAATCGTTTGGCGAGCAATTCGTTGATAGAGGCGGTTGTTTATGCCGACGCAGCGGCAAAACACTCTTTGCAAGTTGTAGATGGTTACGATTTTAACGATGATATACCGCAGTGGAACGATGAAGGTACAAAAATGAATGAAGAGATGGTACTTATATCGCAAGATGTAAAGGAGGTTGGTCAAATAATGAGTACCTATGTAGGTATTGTGCGTAGCGATCTTCGCTTGAAACGTGCGTGGCAGCGTCTCGATTTGTTGTACGAAGAGACCGAGGAACTGTTTAAACGTAGCGTGATAAGCCGGGAATTGTGTGAATTGCGTAATATTATAAACGTGGGTTATCTTATAATGCGACAGGCAATGGAGCGCAAGGAGAGTTGTGGCTTACACTATAA
Source organism: uncultured Bacteroidaceae bacterium (assembly GCA_964512955.1). Classification (GTDB taxonomy): domain Bacteria; phylum Bacteroidota; class Bacteroidia; order Bacteroidales; family Bacteroidaceae; genus HGM04593. The sequence goes on along the minus strand of CAZEKX010000013.1, from coordinate 181 downwards.
CATAGACCATCTGAAAAAGGGATGATCATAAATTAAAACAATCCCTAAATTCCAATTTACTTAATTGGCAAAATATTACTAATCAATAATTAAAACAATATGAAAAAATTTTTACTTTTTAGAAGTTGTTTGAATTTTATTGAAAAATATTTTTATGTAAACGTATAATTTATTGTAAATC